>JBHEMF010000151.1:0-4626 GCA_046352665.1 Thermoplasmatota archaeon | reverse complement strand
CGGCGGGGACGACGACTGCGACCGAGAACTTGTAGGTCGAGGCGCCTTCCACGGTGACGAGCGTGTCCGTCGGCACGAGGTGGGCCCAGGCCACGTTGGTGCCCGTGAGCTCCACGAGGTACGAGGCCTCGGCGTCGGCGTGGTTCTCGAGGCTCACGTTGAAGAGCACGGTCTGGCCGGGGCTTGCGAAGCGGTCCTGCGGCGACGTCACGATGAGCTCCACGTCGGAGACGAAGATGTCGCTCACGGGGTCGTGGTACTCGAACAGGGGCAGCGTCATGAAGCCGCCCTTGGCGATGGCGGGCGCGTCCGCGGAGCCGAACGGCAGGTCGGCGCGCGTCGTGGTGAGGTTGACGATGAGCGCGAGCGAAGCGCCTTTCTGGAACGGCACGAAATCGGCCTCGGGGCGCGGGATCACGTCCGTCGTGATGGGCTTCTCCTCGTTCTGGATGTCCACGGGCGCCGTGGGGACGAGGTCGGCAAGGTACGTGGCGGCGCCGCGCTCCTGGTTGCCGCCCACCGTGTTCGCGGCAGCGGGCGCCGCGTAGTGGACGAGCTGGCCCGACAGGACGGCCTTCGGGAGCGCCGTCGTGCTCTTCACGTTCACCTGGAGGCTCCCCTTCTCGGCGAGGTTGAAGTCCAGGCCCATCTCCAGGCCAGGCGACAGGGGCACTTCCCAGGTGTAGGACTGGGTCGGGCCGCCGCTTGCGACACCCGTGCCGGCATTGTCGCCCGGCACGTCCACGAGGTCGTCGGTGGGGTCGTTCTCTTCGGCGTTCACGAAAAGCTCCGCGCTGCCGCCGAACGTCTTCTGGAACGCCGAGGTGACGGGGTCGTCGGACGCCGCCTGGCTGTGGAACCAGACCTGCGAGTGGTGGCCGGCGGGCTGCGGCGGCAGCGTGTAGCGGACGCCGAGCTGGACGCGGCCCACGGACTGCGCGTCGTTGACACTCGTCATCTCCAGGATGAAGTTCTGGAAGGAGCCGTGCGTGTGCGTGAAGGGCGTCGTGACGAGCACGGGCAGGGAGATGGTGCCGTTGCCGGGGATCGTGACCTGGGACGAGGGGAGCTTCACGGTCCAGCCGGCGGGTGTGGCGCCCGTCGTCGTGAGCGTGAACGTGTCCTCCTTGGCCCCGAGGTTGGTGGCAAGGACCTGGAAGACGAACGTCGTGGCCTCGCCGTTGGAGGCGCGCGTCGGCGTGTCGCTGGCAAGGCGCGCGTGCCCGGTCTGGCGGACGCCGAAGGTCACGGGCAGGCTCGTGGTGGCGTTGCCCGTGTCAGGCATGGCGTCGTAGGCGCTTGCCTGGGCGAGGCCGTTCACGCCGAACTTCGAGCCGCGCAGGTTCTGCCCAAGGGCCTGGGCGGTGGTGTGGAACCCCGTGATGGGTATCTCGGGATGCGGTGCGGCGCCGTTGGCGTCCACCAGGGCCTGGCGCCCAACGGTCACCGCGAGCGTGTTGGCGGTCGGTGCGGCCTGCACGTCCAGCGGCATGATGCCGAAGTAGCCGCCGCGGCCAGGGTCGAAGCCTTCCAGGCGGCCGGAGTAGATCTTGTCCGTGAAGACCTGGCGCGTCATGTGGATGCGGTACACGCGGTCGTGCTGCAGGAAATAGACGTAGTACTGCGTGGAGCCCTCGATCGGCCCTTCGGCCTGCGGCGCAAGCGAGGCGACGGTCACGACGAAGACGAAGTTGTCGGGCGTCTCCTGCACGTCGAGCGCCTTGAGGTCCGCTGCGGCGAAGGCGTCCGAGGGGGCGAGCGCCTCCTGCCCGCCGGCCTGGACCTTCACGTCCTGCGTGTTGTCGTCGCCGATGTGGGTCCCGACGGGCTCTTGCGCACCGGCCGGTAGCGCCATGGGCAGGAGGAGGGCGGCCAGGAGGGCCACCAGCAGGCTCTTCATGCTTGGCGACGGGAGCCAGCCCCGGATAAGGTTTATTGTAGAATGGCGAACCTCAGGAGGGCGGAGCCCCGGGAGGCGGCGGTGGCTGCGGGACCGACGCCGGCGGCCCGTCCGCGCCGTCGGCCTCGTCGCTTGCCGGCAGCACGGCGACCTGTGTCACCCGGTCGCCGGGCTCCAGCCGCATGAGGGTGACACCTTGCGTGGACCGGCCCATGGACCGGAGTTGCTCGACCGGGATGCGCACACCCATGCCCGTCGTGGTCATGAGCAGGAGCGACTCCGTGCCCCGCACCGTGCGGACTGCCACGACCTTGCCGTTGCGGTCGTTCACCACGATGGTGCGCACACCCTTGCCGCCGCGGTGCGTCTTGCGGTACTCCTCCAGCTCCGTGCGCTTGCCGAACCCGTTCTCGGTGACGGACAGCAGGCTCGTGCCGGCCTCTGCGAGGGTGACGGAGACGACGCGGTCCTCGTCCTCGAGCTCGACGCCCCACACGCCGTACGCGGTGCGGCAGATGGCGCGGATCTCGGCCTCGTCGAAGCGGATCGCCTTGCCCTCGCGTGTTGCAAGGATGACCTCGCGCTTGCCGTCGGTGAGGCGCACGGCGAGGAGCTCGTCGCCTTCCTCCAGGTTGATCGCCTGGATGCCGACGGCGCGGATGTTGCCGTAGGCGGAGAGTGCCGTGCGCTTCACGAGGCCCTTCGCCGTGGCAAACAGCAGGTATAGGTCCGGCGCCTCGAAGTCGCGCACGGGGATGATGGTCTCCACGACCTCGTTGGGCTCCAACTGCAGGAGGTTCACGGCGGGCTTGCCCTTGTGCTGCCGGGTGCCGGTCGGGACCTTGAAGCCCTTCAGCCAGTGCAGGCGGCCGCGGTTCGTGAAGAAGCAGATCCAGTCGTGCGTCGAGCCCACGGTGGATTCCACGACGACGTCTTTCACGGCCTCCGGGCTGCCGGCCTCGACGTCGGTGCTCACCTCCTTGAGCTTCAGGCTGCGCAGCCCCTTGCCGCCGCGGTTCTGCTGCCGCCACGTGTCGAGGGGGAGGCGCTTCAGGTACTGCTCCTGTGTGAGGAGGTACACGGATTCCTCCTCGGGGATGAGCGACTCGTCGTCGATGTCCACGTCGCCTTCGACGATCTCCGTGCGGCGCTTGTCGCCGAACTCCGCCTTGGCCTTGAGGAGCTCGCCCTTGATGATGCCATAGACGAGGGACTCGTCGGCAAGGACCGACTTCAGGTACGCGATCTGCACCATCAGTTGCTGGTGCTCGTCCTTGATGCCTTGCGTCTCGAGGCTCGTGAGGCGCTGCAGGCGCATGTCGAGGATGGCCTTGCCCTGCTCCTCGGAGAGCTTCCAGTTCGTCATGAGGCCGGCAAGCGCCACGTCCGGGTCCTTGCTGGCGCGGATCAATGCCACGACGGCGTCGATGTTGGCGAGGGCGACGAGCAGGCCTTCGAGGATGTGGGCGCGCGCCTCGGCCTTCCGCAGCTCGAACTGGGTGCGGCGCGTCACGACGATGAAGCGGTGGCGCAGGAAGACGTCGAGGAGGTCCTTCAGGCCCATCGTGCGTGGCCGTCCGTCCACGAGGGCGAGGTTGTTCACCGCGAACGTGGACTGCAGGGCCGTGTGGTGGAAGAGCTGGTTCAGGACCACGTCGGGGATGGCGTCGCGCTTCAGCTCGACCACCATGCGCATGCCGCGCCGGTCGGACTCGTCGCGCAGGTCGGAGATTCCTTCGAGGACCTTGTCCTTCACGAGCTCCGCGATGGCGACGATGAGCTCGGACTTGTTCACCATGTAGGGGATCTCGGTGAAGACGAGGCGCTCGCGGTCGCCCTGCATCTGCTCCACCTCGTGCTTGGCGCGCACCACGATCTTGCCGCGCCCCGTCGTGAGGGCGGCAAGGATGCCGCCGCGGCCGTGCACGATGCCGCCCGTCGGGAAGTCCGGGCCCTTCACGATGTCGAACAGCGCCGGGGCCTCGGTGTCGGGCTCGTCGATGAGGCGGACGGCGGCGTCCACGATCTCGGCGAGGTTGTGCGGCGGGACGTTCGTCGCCATGCCGACCGCGATGCCTGCCGAGCCGTTCACGAGGAGGTTCGGGATCGCCGAGGGGAGGACGTCGGGCTCCTGCAGTGTGGCGTCGAAGTTGGGGACGAAATCGACCGTCTCCTTGTCGAGGTCCTCCAGGAGTTGCAGGCTCACCTTGGCAAGCCGCGACTCCGTGTAGCGCATGGCGGCCGCGGAGTCGCCGTCCACGGAGCCGAAGTTGCCCTGGCCGTCCACGAGGGGGTAGCGCAGGCTCCAGTTCTGCGCCATGCGGACCATGGACTCGTACACCGCGGAGTCGCCGTGCGGGTGGTACTTGCCCAGCACCTCACCGACGACGCGGGCGGACTTCTTGTACGCCGACGTGGGGCCCATCCCCAGCTCGCTCATCGCGTACAGGATGCGGCGGTGCACGGGCTTCAAGCCGTCGCGCGCGTCGGGCAACGCGCGCGAGACGATCACCGACATGGCGTAGTCGAGATACGAGTCCCGCATCTCCTCTTCGATGCGGATGAGGCCTACGCGGTCAGTGGTTTCGTCGACCATGCAACCATCCTTCACGCCGGGGCGTGCTCGACTTGGAACGCGTCAAGCGGGATCCGGGGAGTGAATCAATGGTACCAGCGGGGACTGGTAGGAGCCGCTGAATCAGGCCCGTGAATGGCCCGGCGACCAC
>JBHEMF010000150.1:0-4690 GCA_046352665.1 Thermoplasmatota archaeon | reverse complement strand
CGAGCGCGTCGCCGTGATGAAAGGGGAAGCCGTCGCCGTGCCGGAGGCGCACGCCGTCTTCTGGCTCGCCCGGCAAGGTGGCACCATCGCGCAGTGAGGATCCGGATATCCCGTGCGGCCACCTCGTGTGGGCGGCCCTGGGAACCGAGGAACACTGGAAACGAGGAACCCCGTTCCCAGTTTCCAGTCTTCCTCGTTTCCCAAGTCTTCCACACGCAGGAGGAGCGGACTTGAGGATGGGCTGCACCGCGAGCCTTACGCCTTGCCCATGGCTAACCCGCAACGTGCTGGAACTCGACGGCGCGCACGGCGAAGGCGGCGGCCAGATCCTCCGCACGGCCCTGTTCCTGTCGCTTCTGCTGTCCAAGCCGTTCCGCATCGTCCGCATCCGACGCGGCCGCGCCAAGCCCGGGTTGAAGGCGCAGCACGCGACGATCCTGCGGCTCCTTGCCGACATGACCGGCTCCACCGCAGAGCCCCTGGAGGTCGGCGCCACGGAGGTGACGTTCCGTCCCGGGTCGCACCGCGCCGGCTCGTGGCGCGCCGACATCGGCACTGCCGGCTGCATCCCGCTCCTCCTGCAGACGGTGCTCCCGGTCGCGATCGCGACACCCGGCCGGACGCGCCTCGAACTCGTCGGCGGCACGCACGTGCCGTTCGGTCCGACGGCGGACTGGCTCCGCATGGCCTACCTGCCTTACGTGGCGCCACTCGCCCGCATCGACCTGCAAACCGAGCGCGTGGGCTTCGCCCCCGAGGGCGGCGGCCGCGTCGTGGTCGAGGTGGAGCAAGATGCGTCGGACGCCGCGGAGCCCGATGGCCTGCGGCGGCTCGTGCGGGAGCGGCTGGGAGCGCGGCGGCTGGCGCAGGGGGCCGTCACGAAGGTCACGGTGGCAAGCATCGCGGCGCGCAGCCTCGGCCGCGGCATCGCCCGCCGGCAAGCCATGGCAGCCTTGGCGCATCTCCTAGGCACGGGCCCGCCGCCGGAGGTCGTGACGGAGGAGGTCGAGTCGGACGGTCCGGGGTCGGCCTTGACGTGCGCCATCGAGGACGCGACGGGCAACCGGTTGGCGAGCGACCGCCTGGGGGGGCGGAACGTCGCGGCGGAGCGCGTCGGCGAAATCGCGGCGCGGAGCCTCATGGAGGACTGGCGGACGGGGGCCACGGTGGACCGCCACATGGCCGACCACGTCGTCCCCTGGGTCGCCTTGGGCGCCGGGGCGGTCCGCACCCCCCATCCGACGCCGCACCTCGAGACGAACGCCTGGCTCTGCAACCAGTTCCTGGGGGACTGGACCGTCCGCACCGACCGCAACCTGGTCCGATGACGCCCAGGCCGCCTAATTGCGGCCGGGGAGCGGCATCCGCTCGGTCTGGGGAATCGGCGGGAAGGGTTCGAAGTCCTGCGTCGCTTCCTTCTTGGTTTTCCGCATGTCGATACACCTCCAGTGGCCCGCGAGGGCTTGGCTTTGGTGAAATGCCCGCACCCTAGTTAGGATACGCGCCGCGTTACCCATTTGCCGGCACCGATAGCCGCGGACTGCGCGGTTTGTGAAGCCCTCCAGCCGCGGATTCCGCGGGTACCGAGGCCGTTGGCAGGTCAGGCCTGGGGCGGAAACCGTTTCCGCCGTCGCGCGACCCAGCGGTACCCGCCATCCCGCAGCGGCTTCGGGACGAGCCATAGGGCGGCCTCGATGCGCCAGGGCCAGCTCAGCCGCTTTGCCACCTGGACCACCGCGGCGGAGCGGACGAAGGCACGCCCTGCCACCACGGCCACCATCGTGTCGTCCGCCACCGCCGCGAGGCGATGCTTCCGGAGGAGCGCCGCCCCTTCGCCGGACTGGGACGCCACGAAACGCAGGAGGCCGGGCCGGCCGTGGCGCTGGCCGAAGTGGGACGCGCGGATGCAGAGGCCGCACTCGCCGTCGATGACGATCGTGGCCGGGTCCACGCGTCCCCCACGCGATGGCCCAGCGAAACGTTTGCGGGAGGGAGTGCCCGAGAGGCCGCCGTCCCCGGTCCTAGACGTGGAATGCCCACTGAACGCACTGAAACCATGAACCGTGGCCGTTCACCGGTCTCACCGCAACGCAGATTCCGCGGTGAGGACAGCGATCATGGAATGTCGTTTTTCAGCGCGTTCAGTGTGTTCAGTGGGCAGGCGGTGGAGGCGCCGATCCAATGTGACCCGGGCCAACCTTTAAATCGGAGCTCTCGTCCCGACACCCAGCGCAACGGCAGGCCGCCTGCCGTCCCCCCGGTGTTCCATGTCGCACACGAAGAAGGTCGGCTCGGCCGGCCGCTACGGCCCCCGCTACGGCGGACTGGCCCGTCGCCAGGTCGCCACCATCGAGAAGGTCCAGAAGGCCGCGCACCCGTGCGGGCGCTGCGGCGCCATCGCCGTCTACCGCATCCACACCGCCATCTGGGAGTGCCAGAAGTGCGGCCACCAGTTCGCAGGCGGCGCCTACGTCCCCCAGACGGGCGCCGGCCAGGGCGCCGAGAAGGCGCTCCGGGGCGTGCAGGAGAAGCTCCTCGCCCCCGCTTCGACCACCGAGGAGTGAGCATGGCCTACAAGTGCGGCGTCTGCAAGAAGCGCGTCGAGTTCAACGCGCAGAACATCGGCATCCGGTGCCCATTCTGCGGTTCGAAGATCTTCTACAAGGAGAGGCCGACCGTCGCCAAGGTCATGCGCTCCGAGTAGCATGGACCCGCCGCCGGGCCGGCACCGGGCGACCCTGTCGTTCCAGCTTGCCGACGAGGCCGCGGCGCGTGCCGTGGCCGGAGCGCTTGCCGTGGAGGCAGGCGACGGCCCGGAAGGCTCCACCTGCGTGTTGTCACATGACGGGGCCACCTTGGGCATGGAGCTCGAGGCCGGCACGGTGGCGGACCTGCGGGCCGCCCTGAACTCCGCCATCCGGCTCCTGGACGCAGCGCATCGCACGGCGACGGTCCGCTGAGCGCGGTCGTTCCGGGGTTGTGGAACGAACGCCCGATAGTGAGAACGTCTAAATCTCGCGAGGGCACCCCGGTCCGCATGCGTGCAGCCCTGTGCCTCGCCGTGATCTTCGCCCTCGTCCTGTCCGGTTGCTCGGGCGGCGGGTCTGACGCCCCGGCGGCCCCTGCGGGCGGCAACGAGGGTGCAGCGACTACGAGCAAGGCACCGGCAGGCAAGGCCCCAGGCGCCACGACAACGAAGCCCACGTCGGCAAGCGGCGGCAGCACGGGAGGCGGCAACGCCGGCACGAACGGCAACAGCGCTCCGACATGCTCCGTGAGCACCTCGGGCGCATCCGGCGGGGCGCCGCTCAACGTCACCTTCGACCTCTCCGGCAGCGACAAGGAGAAGGACCCGCTTGGCTGGTCGCTCGACTTCGGCGACGGTACCGCCAAGAAGCAGGAGTCGGCGCCCGCCACGTTCCCGCTCTCCTTGTGGCACGTCTTCGCGGCCGCGGGCACGTTCAACGTCGCATTCCAGGTGACGGACGGCAAGGACTCGGCGTCCTGCCCGGCCACGGTCACCGTCACGGCCGAGGCGGCGGCGCCGTCGGGCCAGGAATTCTCGGCGTCGTGGCCCGGGAGTTCGACGGCCGTCGAGTGCGTGTACGGCTTCTTGGGCGAAACGCAGGACATCACGTGGGTGGAGATGGAAGTCGATCCGCTCACGATCGGCCATCCGTTCACCGCCAAGTTCACCGCAGCCGGCGCTCCCGCCTGCGTAGGCATCTCGTGGTTCAGCGACGGCGCGTACATCAGCGACAGCCCAGATGGCGGCGGGGGCATGTCGAACGACGTCTCCGGCACCGTCCCCGACGAGGCCGCGCGCGCCCTCTTCTATTATGCAGGCGGCGTCACCGTGAGCGTCGAGTACAAGGCCGAGTGAGTGGCGGGTCGCTGGGCTGACGCAACGGTTATTAGGCGACGAAGGCCCCGGCAACCTATGCGCATCCTCACGGCCCTGCTCATCGTGGCCGCCATGCTCTTCGCAGGCTGCTCCAGCAAGGAGAACGACCAGACGACTGACGGCGCCACCGGCGACGGGACCGGCGGCGGCACGACGTCCGGCCATGGCACGACCGGCGGCGCAACCTCGAACGGTGCCACGGGCGGCGCCACCTCGAACGGCGGCACTCCGGGGCCAGGGGGCAGCAATGCCGCGCCCACCGGCTCGCTTGCCGCCACCGTCTCCTCGGGGAGCCTCAACGTGAGCTTCGCCATCACCGGCACCGACGCCGACCATGACCCGCTGTCGTGGACGCTCGACGCCAACGGCGACGGCACCATCGACCAGAAGCAGGATGCGCCCGCCACCCTGCCTGCCACGGTCCCCTACACATTCGCGGCGGGTGGCAACTACACCGCGAAGCTCGTCCTCTCAGACGGCAAGCACAACGTCCCCTACACCTCTCCCGTGACGGTGAGCGGCGCCGCCGGCGTCGTGACGGCGATCGAGGAGTTGCGGCGGCGGCTGGCGCCGGGCGGCCGGATCTACCTCACCGCCTTCAACTACCTCTGGGAGCTGCCCACGAAGATGGCGGAGGCAGCGGGGTGGAAGCGGCCTGCGCCGACCACCAACTGGCTCTCGGACATCGACTTCCGGAACCTGTTCGACATCACCGGCCTCGAGGTGGTGCGCTTCGAGGACCGGCTGCGCACGACCTTTCACATCGACGACGGCACGCTCGCCGCC
>JBHEMF010000149.1:0-4706 GCA_046352665.1 Thermoplasmatota archaeon | reverse complement strand
CAATTTCGTGAACGCGCCGCTCCTCAGGATCAAGCTCTCGCAGCCGTACGACGTGGACATGGCGGAGCGCGCCACAGGCAACATCACCCTGCGCGCCCTGTTCTTCTTCCGCTGGGGCGCGATGTCAACACTCCTCTTCGGCCTCCTGCTCCTCGGCGCCGAGGGGCAGGCGCACGGCGGCATGGGCAACTACTTCCTGCACAACGGCTGGCCCGGCTACGCCATCCTCATGGGTGGCCTCCTTGCCGTGGCGATGTGGTTCAACGTCTGGTTCATCATCTGGCCGAACCAGAAGGTCATCCTCGGCAACAACAAGAGGATCGCAGGCGGTGTGGCCGACGACGAGAAGGCGCGCCTGCAGGCCGCGAACGCCCCGCGCGTGAAGAAGGCCGTGATGGCAAGCCGCGTGAACACCTGGTTCAGCGTCCCGATGCTCTTCGGCATGGTCTTCGGCGCGCACGGGCCAGCCCAGGTCGGCAGCGGGATGACCGTCTGGTACGTATCGGTGGGTGCCGTGGCACTCCTGCTCCTCGTCATGGCGATGCTCAGCCAGAAGCCCAAGAAGTGAGTCATTCCCGCTTGGGCAGGAGGGTCGGCCAGCCGCGGTGGCGGGCGAGCCTGCGGAACCGGCCGCGCGGGTTCACGGCGACCGGGTGGCCGACGGCCTCCAGCATGTGGCGGTCCGACAGGTGGTCCGAGTACGCCCAGCAGTCGGAGGGCTCGACGCCTAGGGCGCGGGCGTACGCGTGCAGGATGTTCGCCTTGTCCACGCCGTACAGGGGGCCGTCCACCCGGCCCGTAAGATGCGTGCCTTTCGTCCGCATCCGGCAGCCGATGAGGCGGACGGACGGGTCGATGCGGTCGAGGACGTGGCGGACCAAGGGCTCGATCCCGGTCGTGAGGACGACGCACTGCCGGCCGGCGCGGAGGTGGCTTCGCACCTCGGCCACCATGGTGGGGTAGATGCGGGGCACGATCGCCTCCTCGGCGAACTGGCGCATGAGCCCGAGGAAGCGGTCGGTCTCGGCGCCGCGCAGCCCCTTGTAGGCGGCGCGTACGATGGTGCTGCGGCGGACGGCGCCGAGCTTGTAGAACACCGCCTGCAGCCCCATCCACGTCGCGAACGGGACGTAGCTCAGCCAGAGACGCAGCCGATGCCACGGGTGCCCCTCCAACTCGTGGCGGCGCCACAGGAACAGGTACCAGCCGAAGAGCGGGCCCGCGTCGCCGTCGATCAAGGTGTTGTCGAAATCGAAGAAGGCGATGGCCGGCGGGCTCACTTCGCCCCTCCGAGCTCGCGCCCGAACCAGGCGACGGCCGCGGCGATGACGCGACGCCCGTCGAGGTCGCGGAAGCAGGAGTGGCCGCCCTCGTGCTCGAACGTCTCCTTCCTGCCGGCGATGGCGTCGAAGACGGCGCGGCTGTGCGCAGGCTTCACGGCGCGGTCGTGGCGGCTCGCGATGCAGAGCACGGGCACCGTCACGCCGCGCGCCCAGACGGCGCCCTGGACGGCAAGCGCGTCGCGGTAGTTGGCGAGGTTCGCGTGCTTCAGGAGGATGTCGTCGCGCTTGGCCGCCTGCGCTGCCTCGTGCGAGACGAAGATCTCCGAGTAGTGGACCTTGTACGGCAGGTGGCCCGCCGGCCGCCCCTGGCCCACACGGCGCTCGCCCAGCCAGCCCATGAAGTGGTAGCCGGCGCGCTGCAGCGCGTTGAGCTCGCCGAAGAGGGTGTCCACGGGGTGCGCCACCACGGCGCAGCGGAACAGGCCCAACTCCGCCGCTGCGGCCAAGGCATACGCGCCGCCGAGGCTGTGCCCCAGGATGCCGAGAGGAGCCTTGCCGGCCATGCCCCGGAGCCACGCCGTTGCCGCGGCGATGTCCTCCACCGCCATCTCCTTGGACGTGCGGCCGCGCTCGCCGGCCGACCTGCCGAAGCCGCGCTGGTCGAAGGCGAGGGCGTGGAAGCCTGCCTTGGCGAGCGCTGCTGGCGCCGGGCCGAACTCCTCCAGGTTGGAGTTGAAGCCGTGCACGAGGACGACGGCGCCCTTCGCCGGGCCCTCTGGCGCGTGGTGCTCGCCGTGCAGGCGGACCCCTTGCACGCCAAAGGCCACGGCTTCCATGGCTGCCCATGGACGGACACCTTTTGAAGGCGCCCCAGGGTGGCCGCGGCGTGCCCCCAGCGCCGCCGGCTCCCGCCCACCCGATGGCGGCGTTCCGCGCCGAGGCCGTGGCGCTTGCTGCGGCCGCCGCCGCGACGCTCGGGCACAGTGGCGGACTGCCGGACCCCGAGGTGCCGCCGGACCCGGCGATGGGGGAACTCGGCATCCCCTGCTTCGCGCTCGCGAAAGTGCTGCGCAGGGGTCCGCCCGCCATCGCGGCCGAGCTCGCCAAGGCCGTCCCTGCCGCGGGCCGGACCTGGGTGGCTGAGGTGCGCGCCGCCGGACCGTACCTGAACTTCTCGGTGGATCGGCGCAAGTTGGGTGCGGCGGTCCTCGCCGACCCCGACCGGGCGTTGCGCGCGGCACCGGTGGCCGGCAAGGTCCTCTTCGAGCACACGAGCGCCAACCCGAACGGGCCCCTGCACGTGGGCCGCGCCCGCAACCCGATCGTGGGCGACACGCTCGCCCGCATCCTGCGCGCCGCGGGCCACGACGTCGAGGTGCAGTACTACATGGACAACCTGGGACGCCAGGTCGCGACGCTCGCCTGGGGCAAGTGGAACATCGATTCCGCGACGCTGCCGCCGGCGGGGCGCGCCAAGACCGACCACGACCTCGTGCGGTACTACCAGGCGGCGCACGAGCTTGCCAAGACCGACCCCGCCGTCGGCGCCAAGGTGCGTGACGTGGTGGAGAGGCTGGAGTCGGCCGATCCCCAGCTCCTGCCGAAGGTGCGTGAGGTGTACGAGGCCTGCTTCGCCGGCATGCAGGACTCGCTGCATCGCCTCGGCGTGCACCACGACACGGTGAAGGACGAATCCGACGTCGTGGAGGACGGCTCCGTAGCCAAGGTCGTGGCGGCCCTCAAGGGGCTCCCCAGCGCTGCGCAGGAAGCCGACGGCGCCAACTACCTCGACCTGTCGGCGCAACTCAAGGGCCAGAAAGACAAATTCTACTTCACGCGCAAGGACGGAAGTTCGGTATATGCGACGCGCGACATCGCCTACCACGCCTGGAAGGCGCAGCAGGTCGGCTCGGCCGGCCGCCTGGTGGACGTATTGGGCGAGGACCACCGCCTGCAGGCACTCCAGGTCGGTGTTGCGCTGGAGGCACTCGGTGTGGCGCGTCCGACGGTGGTCTTCTACTCGTTCGTGAGCTTGCCCCAGGCCGGAGGCAAGGGAAGTGGAAAGATGAGCACGCGCGCCAACCGTGTCGTCTTCGTGGACGACCTCCTCGACGAAGGGGCCAGGCTCGCGTACGACGAGGTGGCAAAGCGCCGCGGGGCGGAGCTGGGTGAGGCCGAGATGCGCCGCATCGCCGAGGCCGTGGGTGTTGCCGCCGTTCGGTTCAACATCGCGCGCATCCAGCCCGAGAAGCCCATCGAGTTCCGTTGGGAGGAGGCGCTCTCCTTCGACGGCGACTCCGCGCCGTACCTCATGTACGCCCACGCGCGGGCCGCGAGCCTGCTGCGCAAGGCCGCCGAGGCTGGGCTCGAGGTCGGTCCCGTCGCGGCCGGGGATCTGGGCGACGGCGAACTCCGCCTGCTCTTGGCCGTGGCGCGGTTCCAGGACGCAGCGCAGGAAGCCGCCCGGCAGCTTGCGCCGCACCGCATGGCTGGATACGCGCTGGAGCTTGCCGGCGCCTTCAACGAGTACTACCGCGACCACCGCGTCCTCGAGGCGGACCCCGTCCAGCAGAAGGCCCGCCTTGCCGCCATGGCGGCCGGCCACAAGGCGCTGCGCCGGACGCTCGACACGCTCGGCATACCTGCCCTCGACTCCATGTGACCGGGTTGCCACAACCGTTATGCGGGGGCCACCGTCGTGGAACGGCGATGAAGCCCCTGCAGGCCGCCTTGGCGGCACTCCTGGTGACCGCCGTCCTCGCCGGCTGCATGACGCACCGCATGGACGACGCGGCGACGACGGGGACGACCTCGCCCGCCGTGCGCTACTCGCCGCCGGCCGACCAGATGCCGGAAGGCACCGGCCACGACCACGGCGACCCCGCCGCGCACAAGTTCCTCTGGCACTACAACTTCACGGCGCGCGACCCGCTCCTGGGCAACGCCGCCAACATCGCCGGCCTGCACGCCATCGACCTGCAGAACGGCTACCTGTTCGGCGCCCTGTACGGCTCGCACGGCGCGAGCGTGGATGGCGGCGTCCAGGTCTGGGACGTGAAGACGGACCCCGCCCACCCCAAGGAAACGGGCCGCTGGACCATCCCCGGCTCCGTGGGCGGCGACCGCTCCATCGGCGCCACCCCCGACGGCGACTTCGTCGTGATCGGCCTGGAGCCCGTGGACTGCCTCGGCCACGTGAACCCCATCGGCGCCGCCACCTCGGCCTACCTCATCGACACGCGGGACAAGGCGCACCCACTCGTCGCCGACGTCATCACGCCGGGCGGCAGCAGCAGCACGCCGCGATACGAGGCGTCGGTCTGCTCGCCCGGCACGATGCGATACGGCCACGTCATGCGCCCGCCTTCGACGCCGCCGTCAAGCGGAAACTTGATGCCGACGAAGCGCAGCATGTCGGAATTC
>JBHEMF010000148.1:0-4707 GCA_046352665.1 Thermoplasmatota archaeon | reverse complement strand
GCATGGAGCCCGACGTGGACGCGAGTGCCAAGCTCATCCGCGAAGTGAAACCCAAGCTTGCGTTGTTCGGCCAGTCGATGTTCCTGTTCCCGACGCCGCTCGGTGAACTCGCGGCCGCGGCGCACGAGGTCGGCGCCACCGTGATGTACGACGGCGCGCACGTCCTGGGCCTCATCGGCGGCGGCCAGTTCCAGGACCCGCTGCGGGAAGGCGCCGACGTCCTGACGGGCAGCAGCCACAAGACGTTCCCCGGCCCACAGGGCGGCTTCGTACTCTCCGACACCGCGGACGAGAAGATGCAGAAGCGGCTCCACGCCGGCGTCTTCCCAGGCGTCGTCTCGAGCTACCACCTCCACCACGTGGCCGGCAAGGTCGTCGCCCTCGCCGAATTCCAAGAGTACGGGGCAGCCTACGCCAACGACACCGTCGCCAACGCGCAGGCCCTCGGTTCTGCCCTCGCCGAGCGTGGCTTCGACGTGCTCGCGGCCGACCGCGGCTTCACGAAGAGCCACCAGGTCGTGACCCGCCACGGGGAGAAGGACTCGGGTGCTGGCGCGAAGGCGGCACAGACGCTGGAGCTCGCCGGCATCATCTCGAACATGAACATGCTGCCCGGCGACACGAAGCCGCTGCACCCGTCGGGCCTACGCCTTGGCACGCAGGAGCTGACGCGTGTTGGCATGGGGCGACGCGAGATGGCGGAGGTCGCGGCCTTCTACGAGCGGGCGTTGCTGAAGGGCGAGGAGCCGGCGAAGGTGAAGCGCGACGTGGCCGCGTTCAAGGCGAGGTTCCAGGAAGTGAAGTACTGCTTCAACGAGGGGCACCAGGGTGGGTACGAGTTCCACGAATTGCTGAAGCCGTCGGCATTGGCGAAGGTGTGGTGAAGCATGGTCGGAGTGACGTTCAGCCGGGGCAAGTCTTTGCTATGGTGGGCTCTTCATCCATGGGCAAAATGGTTCTTCACCGGCATCATGACATTGCTCACTGCGGCGGCGGCGCAGCAGGATCTGAAAGCACCCGCTTCAACAATTCTGTTCCATGCGGCTGTGCTTGCATTCCTCTGGACCTGTTGTGGCACGATGCATTGGGCAGCGATGCACCTGCGACGGAATCCGGCCTGGCAGGCGCCAGCTTGGTTGGGAAGCAGGGACGGCTGACGACGCAGTCGTCGACCAGGAGGCATGAGACCAAGCACTCTGCGCCCGGCGGTAGCAATGACACGACAGCGGCCCCTTCCCAGACGAATCACCGCCGGGCCTCGATGAGCCGGACGCCCGGCAGGCCGCGGAACCCTGCATCGCCGGTGATGAGCTCAAGCCCGTGCTCACGGGCGGTCTCATAGATCATGGCGTCAGCGAGCCCCATGGGGTGCCGCTTGGCCCGCTGGGCCCACTTCGTGGCGCCGGCGCGCAGGGCCGCCGTCGGACTCACGTCGAGCACGGGTCCCCGCGAGGCGATGAATTGCGTCCGCTCCTCCAGCCCAGGCCGGCCGGCCCGCTCGTGCAGGTCCGCCAGCTCGGCCAAGGTAAGGATGCTGGTCGCCACCTGGCCGCCTTCGATGACCTTGCGCGCCTGGGCGCCGGCTGGGGAGCCTTGGAAATACTCGACCCAGGCCCATGTGTCCATCAAAGGCATGTCAGGCCCACATGTCGTCCCGGAGCTTGCGCGACAGCGTCGGCAGGCGAGCATCGACACCGAACAGGGAAGGCGGGACCTGCCGCGCCTGATCGACGAGGCGATGGACGACCTCGTTCAGGCTGGCCGCACCCCATTCCTTCTTGAGCCGCAGGAGCCGCTGATGGGTGGACTCGTCGACCGCGACCGTGGACATGCATTCTTGTAAGTTGTAAGTATGACTTATAGATAGCGTGCACAGGGTGGACGGCAGTCAGTCCCCGCCAGTCGCAGACCGCGGCCCCGGCACGAAGTTCGTCAATGCGATCTGTGCTCCGGCTCCCTCCGGCCACGCCGCAGCATTGACGCAGCCGTAGTCCTGCGCGAAGGCGAACGCCTCCAAGTAGGGCCGGCGCAGGATGTTGGCGAGGATCGCCCGGCAGGTGCCGGCGTGGGCGCCGAGGACGACGGAGCGGCCCCGGAATTCGTCCAGTACGCTCGCTAGCGCCGCATCGATGCGCCCTTGGAAGTCGTCGCAGCCCTCGCCGTCCATGCCGGGCGGCGAGCCGGCCGGGTCGGCCTGCCATGCTTCTGCGTATCCGCGGTCGAGGCGCAGGATGGCGTCCCAATGCAGGCCCTCCCACTTGCCGAAGTCCATCTCCGCGAAGCCGGCCACGGGGCGGACCGGGATGCCGTGCACGGCGGCAAGCGGCGCCACGGTGTCCTTGGCCCGGCGCCGGGGGCTCGCAAGGACGGCATCGACCTGGGCGTCGCGCAGGTACTCCTTCACCGCTTCGGCCTGGTGCCGTCCGAGGGGCGAGAGGTCCGCCTCCGTCCGCCCCAGGAACGCCCCCGCCATGCCGCCGCCGGGCTCGCCGTGCCGGAGGAACCACAGGCGGGTCGGCTGCACCGCCCGGCGACACCGGGGCCCGGGATGAGGTTGTGGG
This sequence comes from Thermoplasmatota archaeon, assembly GCA_046352665.1. GTDB lineage: Archaea > Thermoplasmatota > E2 > JACPAO01 > JAHFTW01 > JAHFTW01. The sequence goes on along the minus strand of JBHEMF010000148.1, from coordinate 2,146 downwards.
CGCCGCCGACGCGGGTCTTCGACTCGGTGCGTTTTTCCCTCGCTGCCCGCTTGGAGGGTGCGTGGCAGGCGGCGCGCTCTCCGGGCTCTTCCGTTACGGGGAGTCGGAACTGGACCCTGCCGTGCAGGCCGAGGTGCTCCTCGAATCCGCCCGCAACGAGGCCCGCGCGGCGATCCTGGAGGCCATGGTGGCCATCGGCTTCGGCCTCCTCATGGGCTTCCGGAGCGTCGGCTTCCAGGCCGTCGCCTGGTTCGCGGTGGTCACGGTCCTGCCGCTCCTCATCGACTCGCAGCTCCGGCGGTCGGCCGCCAAGCGGCTCCTCGGGGTAGGCCCGAAGCCGGCCGGGAAAGCCCCGCGCTGATTGCGCAGGCTCTCAGAGCGCCCAGAAGACCTTGAGGCAGATGACGGCGATGCCCACGAGGGCCGAGAAGACGAGCACCGCGGAGGGCGCCAGCTTGAACGCCGAATCCTCCTCTGCGTCGAAGTAGCGGATGAGGCCGGCCGCCGACTGGATGCCGGGCCCCTTGTTCTTCTGTGCCATGCTCTTTTCTTATGCCGCCCGCTTCATGAACCCTTCGCACTCAGGCTCCGGGCCGGCCGTTCTTGGCGTCCCGGTTCTCCCATAGGAGCGCCATGCCGGCAAGGATGAGGCCGACGGCGACGGCGTGCAGCCAGCCGAACGGCTCGTGCAGGAGCCATGTTCCGCCGGCCGCCGCGGCGAGGGCCGACGTCGGCACGTTCACGGCGCTCGTCCGGGCGGCACCCACGTTGCGAAGGGCTTGGTAGAACAGGACGGAGCTTCCCCCCACGCCTACGGCGCCGATGGCGACCACCGCGAGCCAGCCCAGGCCGGAGGAGGGCGCCGGCGCCTTCTGGAAAAAAGCGACGCCGCCCCAAGCGGTGGCCACGAGGACGCTTGCGATGAGGGTCTTCGTGGCGATGAGCTGCGGCGGCTTGTATGTCCCGACGAGCTTGGCGCTTACCGCGTTGTCGATGCCCCACGAGAGCGCCGAGAGCCCGACGAGGAGGATGCCGAGCCAGGTCGTGCGGTGCTGGGCGTCGCCGGAGCCGGCGCTCGCCAAGGCCACCGCGACGGCTGCGGCAAGGAGTGCGGCAAGGCCGCAGGCGGAGCGCGCCGAGACCCGCTCGCGCAGGAAGATGAAGGCGAAGGCCGCCGTCGCCACGAGCTCCAGGGTGAGCAGAAGCCCCGCGTCGGATGCGTTCGCCTCCTCCAGGCCGAACAGGATGAGGGCGGGGGCGAGGGCACCGCCGAAGAAGGCCATCGCGAGGACCTTCGGCCAGTCCTTCCGTTGCACCTTGAGGCCGCGCAAGAAGGGGCTCATCGCGACCGTCGCGGCAAGGGACGAGAGGGTCGCCTTGGCCAGCGGATGCGCATCGACCCATTTGGCGAGCACCGTGATGGTGCCGTACAGGAGGCCTGAGGCGGCAGCAAGGAGCAGGCCCTTCGCCACCTTGCCTTGGGCCACGCTTGCGGGAGCGGGCCGGCCTTTTTGAGCGGGACGAGGCGAGCAATGGAGGACGAATGGACTGGAGGTGGCCGGATGGGTGCCGTCGCGCTGAAGTAACACCTCGGTGTGGACGAGACGTGTCCTCCACCCGCTGGTACAAGGAGCGCCGCAAGGAGGGCTACTACAAGCAGGCGAAGAAGGAGGGCTACCGGGCCCGGTCGGCGTACAAGCTGCAGCAGATCGACGGCAAGTACCGCATCCTCCGGAAGGGGGCCGCGGTGGCCGACCTCGGCTGCGCCCCCGGCGGCTGGAGCCAGGTCCTGATCGAGATCGTGGGGGCCGAGGGCCTCGTCGTCGGCGTGGACATCCAAAGGACGAAGCCCATCCCCGGCGCCCACTTCATCCAGGGCGACTTCATGAAGCGCGACACGCACGAGCGGCTCTCGGCGCTTCTTGGCACGAAGGGGCGCAAGGACCTGGACACCGTCGTGAGCGACATGGCTCCCGACATGTCCGGCAACTACGAGCTCGACCAGGTGCGGTCCGTGCAACTCGCCGAGATGGCGCTCGACTTCGCGACGAAGCACCTGCGCGAGGGCGGACACTTTGCCTGCAAGGTGTTCGAGGGCGCCGACTTCCAGCAGTTCCGCAACGAGGTGCGGTCGCGGTTCCGCAGC
>JBHEMF010000147.1:0-4748 GCA_046352665.1 Thermoplasmatota archaeon | reverse complement strand
ATCTACGACGCCGTCAAGCACGCGGGCTTCGAGCATCACGAGCACACGCGGAAGGCCCTCGTGCCTTACGCGTGGTTCGAAGGACTCGTCGGCGACAGGATGCCGCGGTTCCTGCAGGGCAAGTGGAACACCGTGAAGGCCGTCCGCAAGGCGAAGGCCGAAGGCAGGATGGTGGAGCGGGAACGCTTCCTCGACCTGCCCCGCGAGATCGCCGCGATGCTCGCCGAGCGCCTGCGCCGCGCCGAGGACGTCCGCGACCACCGTGAGGACCGTCGCGACCGCCGCGAGGACGTCCGGGATCGTGCCGAGAACCGCTGGGATCGGCGCCACCACGGCGGATGGCGGGATCGCGCGGAAGACGGGCGCGATCGTCGCGAGGACCGGCGCGATCGCCGGGAGGACGTCCGCGACCGCGCCGGTGTGGCCTGGGGGACGACGGTGCACCACCTGCTGCGCCTGGAGCGCCACGGCCTCGTGGTCTCCGTTCGCCATGGCAACCACCGCCGCTACTTCCCCGCCAACACGACGGCGTCGCGCCACCGCCGCGAGCTCTCCGCCCTGTCGCACCCGACCGCGCACCGGATCGCGACGTTCGTCGCCGCCAACCCGGGCACGGACCAGAAAGGCGTCTGCCGCGGCCTGGACCTGCGGAACCCCGCCGCCTCCAAGCACCTGTCGCGCTTCGACGCACTAGGGCTCGTGCAGGCCGAGGTCGTCGGCCGCTCCCGCCTCTACCACCCGACGGAGCTCCTCCAAGCCGTGCTCGCGACGCTGCAGGACCTCGGCGGCCTCACCCCGGTCCGCACGGAACGCCCCGCGCCGCGTGCGCCGCTTGCGGAGTCGCTGCCGGACATGATGAGCGACGTCGCCGTCCCCAACTAGGCGCGGCGCGACCGGGGCACAAAAAACGGACAGCCAAAAGGAAGGAAGGAAAGAGGGGAGGTAGGCTGCTCAGACGTCGAGCGCGCCCGTCACGTCGCCATCGACCTTGGGGAGGGCCACGCAGGTGCCAGCATCGACGCCGCTCACCGGGAGGTCCCCGTCGAGGCCAGCGTTGGCGCAGGCCTGGTCCATGCCGACCTTGGCCGAGGCGTCCGCGTTGGCGCCGGCGGCGTTGGCGGAGACGGAGGCGTCAGCGCCGTCCATCCCAGCGTGGGCCGTAGCGTCCGCCGAAGCGGTGGCGCCGGCGGCCGAGAGGTCCGCGCCAGCCGTCGCCGCGGCGCCGTCGAGTCCGGCCTTGAGGTCCGCGTTGGCGGAGCCCACGTCGGTCTGCACGTTGGCGCCCGCATGGGCGTCCGTGAGGTCCGTCGATGCCGTGGCCGAAGCCTGCGCGGCGTCCGTCGAGGCGTGCGCGCCTGCGTCAAGCATCGGGACGGCCATTGCGATTCCCGCGACCGCTGCGACCGCGAGGAGCGCCGAGACGCCCAGACGCGGCCAGCGGAGGCCGGTTCCTGTGTTCATGGTGGTGTTCGCCATTTTTTCTCACCACGCAACGCTCGCCACCCCATCGCACATAAGGCGACGCGATAGACCGGGAAGGCCCGTAGGTCCACGCCCGCTTCGTCCCGGATAATGCAGGGCGTAAGAACGGGAAACCCTGCCTCCGCCGTGCCGCCTCGCCACGCCTGCCGGCCTGCCTGTGGCCCCTTCCCCCAAGGAGGCGGCGCCGCGGCGCAGACCGCCAAGGACTGCTTCATGCTTCGCGGCCCCCCATTGAAATCCGATGGCGAGACCCGGGCGAGCAGTCGCCGTACTGGCGCTTGCGGCATCCGTTGCGTTCGCGGTCGCAATCGTCGCGAGCAATCCCTTCATGCGTCTCCCCTGGCTCGGCGTGGCGCTCTTCTCCCGCATCCGCCGCGACGACGTCCTCGAGCACGACACGCGCCGCCGCATCCTTGAGACGGTCTCCGTGCGGCCCGGGCTCACGCTGCAAGGGCTGCAGGCTACTCTCGGCGTGGCTTGGGGGACGGTGGTCCACCACGTCCATCTCCTCGAGCGCCACGGCCGCCTCGTCTCGGTCCGGCAGGGGCCGCGCCGCCTGCTTTACGTCGCCCTCACGCCAGAAGCCCGCGCCCGGGAGCACCTGGCTCTCCTCCGAACCGCCACGGCGCAAGGCATCGCTCGCGCGGTGCACGGCCGCCCGGGAATCCAGCAGGTCGAGGTCTGCCGGCTGCTTGGGGTGCGAAGCCCATCGGCGTCGAAGCATCTTGCCCGCTTGGCGCTGGCCGGCCTCGTGGCGCTGGACCGTAGCGCGCGCGGCTGCCGGTACGCGCCCACGCCGCAGCTCCAGGAAGCGCTGGCCCTCTGCCACGCCGGTGTCAGGCGTCCGCCGAGGCCCAGCGCGCGAGCGGCCCATCCAACCGCCGTCGTGCCACCGGAGGATTGAGCCGGCAGCGGTCGGTTCCCTTTTGAAGCATCATCGCTTGCCCAGATTGCGCCGGAGCCAGGGAGACAAAGTGTTCGAGACCATGCCCAAGATCGGCATCACGGGATTGCCGAACGTCGGGAAGACGGCCACGTTGGCGGCCATCTGCCGCAAGCTGGAGAGGGACGACTTCATCGTAGGCGGCATGATCACGAGGGCGTACCGGCCACCGCCCGGCGACGTGCGCATCGGTTTCTACGTCGAGGACTGGCGCACGGGCGAGAAGGAGGTCTTCGCCTCGAAGGAGTTCAAGACGAAGTACAAGGCCGAGACCGACGACGGCGACTACTTCGTCGATCTCGACCCCCTCGACCGCATTGGCGTCAAGGCCGTCGTGGAGGCCGTCACGGACGAGGAGGTGGACATCATCATCATCGACGAGGTCGGCAAGATGGAGATGCACTCCGAGAAGTTCAACGACGCCGTGAAGAAGGCCCTCGACTGCCCCAAGCCCGTCATCATGACCCTGCACAAGAAGAGCCGCAACCCGCTCCTGCAGGACCTGCGCCGCCGCGACGACGTGCGCATCCTCGAGGTCACCCCGGTGAACAAGAACCTTCTCCCCTACAAGATCGAGAAACTGATGAAGGACCATCTGGCGACCAGTTACTACTAAGGCACCAGAACGGTCCGAGCTCGGTAGGGTAGCCATTCGGGCAGGGGGGCGGAATACCTCGGCAGGCTCAGGCCGTAGGCGCCCTGATTGCCGCGGACATCGCGGCCATCTCGGATGGCCCCCAAATGGAAGGCCATGGCAAACACACTGTTGGTGGTACTTCTGGTACTGCTGATCTTGGCTGTGGCAGGCCCCCTCTTCCTCGTGTCGGCTTTGGCCAGCGCGTTGAAGATCTTCCTGTGGGTCTGTCTTGCCCTGCTCGTGATCGGCCTGGTCGGCGCTCTAGTCAGCGGCGCCCGCTCGGGCCCCCGCTACCATTAGGGTAGCCCCGAACAGGGTCAGCCTGATAGACCGGGCCTCCATGGCCGCGCCGTGCCCAGCCTCGCTTCACGCGTCCTGGGCCTCGCGGTCCTGGCGGCCTTCATCCTCCTCTTCGTCTATTTCTTCACTTTCATCCTGAAAGTCGCCGCCATCATCCTTGCTCTCGCCGTCGTGGCAGGGCTCCTTTTCTACGTCCGGATGCGCCTCGCCCTGCGCCGTTTTGCCCGCACTTTCCAGAAGGCGCAGGAGGCCGGTCGCACGCAAGCCGAGCGGCCAGGCAGCCAGGCAGGCGGCGACGTGCTGGACGCGGAATTCAAGGTGAAGGATGAGCGGTGACGGCGTCGTCGAGGGCATCGTGGAGGGCGCCACGCGTCTCTTCGTCCCAGGGGTGAACAAGAACCCGCGCGGCCCCGGCCGCCGCGAGAAGGGTGCGCCGTTCTACAATCCGGGCATGGCCCTCAACCGCGACCTTTCCGTCCTCCTCGCCGAGGCGGAGGGGCGCCGCAAGGGGCGGGAGATCGACTTCGCCGACGCCTTGGCCGGCACCGGCGCCCGCTCCGTCCGTGTCGCGCATGAGGTCGAGGTACCCCTCATCGTGCATGCCAACGACGGCAACCCGCTTGCCACGGCCGCGATCCGGCAGGCGGCGAAAGCCAACGAGGTCCCCGCCCAGCGGCTTGAGGTCGTCGATGGCGATGCCTACGCCTTCCTTGCCTCGCGCCGCCACGACGTCGTGGACGTGGACCCGCACGGCTCCCCGATGCCGTTCATGGACGCAGCCTTGCGCGCGACGCGGCCTGACGGGATCCTCTGCGTCACCGCGACGGACACGGGCGCCCTCGCCGGCACGTTCCCCCGTGTGGCGCGCCGCCGCTATGATGCCCACCACGGCCTCCACAAGGCGGCATGGAAGGCCGAGGCCGGGCTGCGCATCCTGGCCGGCGCCGTCGTGCGTTCCGCCGCCCGCTTCGACCGCACCGCCACGCCCGTCCTTTGCGTGACACAGGGCCACTGGATGCGGGTGATGGCGCGCGTGGACGGCGCCAAGAAGGATGCCGACCTCGCCCTGAAGGCCCTGCGCAACGCCGTGCTCGACCCGACGGGGGGAGGCCGTTTCCTCGATCCGCACGAGTCGCCTGGAAAGGGGACGGCGTGGGGCGGCCCGATGTGGTCGGGACCCCTGCACGACTGCGAATTCGTGGCCGCCCTGGCCGAGGCGCTCGGGCCGGAGCGGGTGCACTGCGTCTCGATGCCCTCGCAGTTCAGCTCGGAGGCGACCCGTGCGGATGCCCGGCGGCTGGCCGAGAGTCTCGGCTGCCCGTTCACGGAGCTGCCGATCGAGCCGATCGTCGAAGCGTTCCGGAAGGTGCTCGCCGAGCCGTTCGG
>JBHEMF010000146.1:0-4749 GCA_046352665.1 Thermoplasmatota archaeon | reverse complement strand
GACCCAGCACGCGGTACGCATCCTTGATTGCCTCGCGGTATCCCGTTATGTCGATGAGGGACAGGTAGAAGACGACGAGGTCGAAGCTGGCGTCGAGGAACGGCAGACCTTCGCCGGCGCCGAGGACGTAGCCTACCGTTGGGCCCGTCTGCACGTAGCCCACGTGCCAGGCAGGCAGCGGCATCGTCGTGGCAAGCAGGCCGCTGGCGCCACTTGGAAGGACGACGCTCACCACGTCCTGGGTCGTGGAGCCCGCGAAATTGTTGCCCCCCAGGACGCAGGCAACGGACCCGAAAAGGAACGTCGATGAGCCCCAGCGCGCGCCGGGCATCAGGTTCACCGGGCTGAACGTGTCGGGGCCGGGGTCGTAGTCCCAGACCGTACCCACGAGCTGGGGCGAAGCCCAGTAGTCGAAGCCGCCGAAAAGATAGGCATCGCTGCCCGTCCAAACCATGGCGTGCGCTTGGACCGGGACGTTGGCCGAGGTCGTCGCCATGGTGCCGGTCGCCGGGTCGTACGTGACGACCGGGCACGTGCCCGGCGCATCGGTGCAGCCGCCCAGCACGTACAGGTACGGCGCCCGCCAGAACGCCGTCGCGGAGCTCGTCCGCTGCGGCAACTGCGCCGCCAGGACCGTGTACGTGTCCGACGGGATGTCGTACGCGATGAATTCGCGGCAGATGTTGTTCGTGCCCGGGCCGCCCCACGGCAGGTTGCAGTTGGGGCCCATGCCGAAACCGACGCCTCCCGCGAGGTAGATGGTGCCGGCGCCGTCCCAGGCGCCCGCCATGTCCTCGAAGTCGTACGGTAACGGGGCAATCGCAGCCAGGCTGTTGACGGCCGGATCGTACCGGAAAGCGTCCGAACTCATCATCCCGCCGAAGACGTAGGCCGACGACCCGGCCCAGACGGCGACCGTGCCACGCATGGAATGCGGGAACGTCGGGCCCATCAGGGTGAACGTCGGCGACGGGGGCGCTTGCGCGTGCGCTGGCTGGACGAGCAGAAGCCACGCGGCCAAGAGGATGACCACCCCGCAAGCCACCTTCGCCATTGCTGCCGAATCCCTCTTTCGGTATTTAATGCGTGGCGGCGCGTCGTGGACAGCGCTTCCGATTGGAGAGGGACTGAGACAACCCTTTCACGCGGTCCACCCTATGCCTTCGGGATGGGTGCCGCCGCCCCCCGCATCGAGTCCCCCCACGTCGCCGACCGCGTGCAGGCGTTCCCCGAGTCCGTGATCCGCGGCATGAGCCGTGTCGCGGCCCGCTTCGGCGCCGTGAACCTGGGGCAGGGCTTCCCCGACTTCGACCCGCCGCGAGAGGTCATGGACGCCGCGAAGAAGGCCATCGACGACGGCTACAACCAGTACGCCGTGACGTGGGGCGCACCGGCACTGCGCGAAGCGCTGGCACGGAAATTGAAGTCGTTCAACCGCATCGACGCGGCCCCCGACGAGAACATCGTCGTGACGTGCGGCGCCACCGAGGCGATGATGGCGACGATGCTTGCCACCGTGAACCCCGGCGACAAGGTGGTCCTCTTCGAGCCGTACTACGAGAACTTCGGGCCGGACACCATCGTGGCCGGCGCCGCACCGACGTTCGTGCCATTGCGCGAGCCCGACTACCAACCTGACCCCGAGGCCCTGAAGGCGGCATTCGCCAAGCGCCCGAAGGCAGTCGTCGTGAACACGCCCGGCAACCCGACGGGGCGCATCTTCACGGACGCGACACTGCGTCTCCTTGCGGACCTCTGCGAGGAGCGCGGGACCCTTGCCATCACGGACGAGATCTACGAGCACATGGTGTACGACGGCAAGTCGCACACGAGCCTCGCCACGGTGGGGTCGATGGCGGAGCGCACCGTCACCGTGGGCGGCTTCAGCAAGACCTACTCCGTCACCGGCTGGCGCCTCGCGTACACGGCTGCCCCGAAGCCCGTCACGGACGCGATCAAGCGCGTGCACGACTTCCTCACTGTGGGCGCACCCCACCCGTTGCAGATCGCAGCCGTCACGGCACTGGGGCTTCCCGCCTCGTACTACACGTGGCTGCGGGAGACGTACGAGAAGAAACGCGGCCTTCTCATGGCGGCCCTCGACGCGGCAGGGTTCCGCGTCCACCGCCCCGACTCCGCGTACTACATCCTCGCCGACTGGACGCCGCTGGCAGGCGACGCGTTCCCGGACGACACGGCGTTCGCGATGTGGCTCACCGAGCACGTCGGTGTCGCGTGCATCCCGGGCTCAAGTTTCTTTGCCGACCCGAGGAAGGGCCACCACCTCGTGCGCTTCGCCTACCCCAAGAAGGAGGCGACCCTCGAGGAGGCGGCGCGGCGTCTCGCCACGGCGCGGGAGAAGGTCGCCACGCTGAAGGCCGTTGCCTGAGCGTGGCGATGGGAAACCGGGGAAAACTGATGCGGCGACGGGCCACGGAACCCACGGAACGCACGGGAACGCGGACCAACCTGCTACACGGCAAGTGGCGACAGGTTCGTAGCCTTGGGAGGCCGAGCGCAGCGAGGTTTCCCAAGGCGTGGCGCGGCCATCAGGCTGCGCCTAGCAGTCCGACGACGTCGTCATCTGCACGACCGAACCGTCGCTGCGACGGACTGGAAACCACCGATTTCGCCGATTGCACCGACCGGACGAAAACGCTTCGGTGAAATCGCTGCAATCGGTGGATCGAACCCGAAACTTGAGGGCCACTTGGAGCAAGGCGCCGCCGTCGTCGGACGGATTGTGCCCTGCTGACGAACACGCAGTTACGAAACCGGGTTCTTCCACTCCCACACGCCGCACAACGACTCGCGTCCTTTCCCGTTTCCCAATATTCCTCGGTCCCAGGTCGCCCACACGCCTCCTAACGCTGCAGGGACTTGCAGATGCTTTCAGAACAAGGTCCGCTGCGCCTGCTTCGATCTCGCCGCCTGGTACTTCAGGAGCGCCGAATCGACGCGCTCCGGGTTGAAGCCGTGCCGCTCCACCATGATGGCCTTCACGCGCGCCGCATCGGGCGCCCGCATCGTGAGGTCCGCCTTGACATCGACGTGCTCGGGGGAGAGGAAGATGCCGCGCACCTCGTCGCAAACGTCGAGGCTCTCGCGCTGCTCGAGGATGTAGCGCTCCGCCGGCCGACTTCGCCCCCGACGCGTCGAGGCGGGCAAGGAGGCCTTCGAGGGAGCCGTCTGCCTTCACGAGGCCGAGTGCCGTCTTCGCGCCGATGCCCTTGACGCCGGCATGGAAGTCGGTGCCGACGAGGAGGGCGACATCGACGAGTTGCTCGCGCGTGAGGCCCGCCTGCGCAAGCGAATCGGCGAGCGACACCTCCTCGGGTGCCGCATCGACCCACATCTGTTTCCCTGGCAATTTGCGGCGGCCGCCGACGCCGAGGTTGCGCACGAGATTGGGTGCTCCGAAGAGGAGGGCGTCGAAGTCCTGGCTCACGACGCCGTCCACGATGCCCTGCTGCGCCATCCAGGCTCCCTGCGCCTCGCCTTCGCTGGGGGCCTGCAGCGTGGGGATGCCCAAGGCGTCGAGGAGCTCCACCGCGGTCTCCACCATGGGAGGGGTGAGGCGGCTCGTCTGCTGGGCCTTGGTCTTGGCGGCCTCGAGGCCGGGTGCATGCTCCATCCTGGCGTGCTTGCGCTCCTGCGGCGTCGTGGCCGTGGCGAGGGCCGCCTTGGCTGCGGCGATGGCGGGGTCGGCGTCGTGCTCGGCCTGCGCCTTCTCCTTCCTGGCCGAACGCTGCGACAGGGTCTCGCTCTTCAGGCGGTGCGGCTTGCCGTCGAAGACGAAGATGGGCCGGACACCGGCCTCGACGAGGTTGCCGGTTCGCGTGAGGAGCCCCGCGAGGTGGCTCGTGGTGCGGCCTTCGGCGTCCGCAAGCGGTGTCCCGTCGGGGCCGCGGATGGAGGAGAGGAACTGGTAGAGGATGTTCCAGGCGTCGAAGGCGAGCCGGCGGCCCGAGAAATCGGCCAAGGTGCGGGGACGGCGGACCACGATGTCGCCGAGGTCGATGCCCACGCCGGAGGGACGCCCGACGCGGTGATGACGGTTTTGGCTAGAAGGGCCCTGCAGCGGCCCGCGCCAAGCGACTTATCTTGCCGGCCCCGGTCCCACGTCCCCCGCATGGCGACCACGAAAGAGGCCGGGTCCGAGGCGACGGAAGGCCCCGCCGTCCTGGCCCTCCGCAAACACCTGCGTGACCACCGGCCCCGCCTTCCGCCCGTGCTGCGGCTGTCGCTCATCCTGAGTGCCGCCTGTGCGGCCGCCATGCTCGCCATCGTCGCCGTGGGCTTCGTCCTCGACCGCCAGACGGGCCTCACCCTCCTGGAATACCTGGGCCTCCAGACCGTGTCGGGGCCGCAGGCGGCGACCCTCTTCGTCTTCACCGCCGCCCACCCGCCCTTGGGGCTGCCGTGGGTCCTTGCCATGACGAGCCTCAACATGGCCGCCACCCTGTTCCTCATCGTGCCGCTTGCGTACCGCGGCTTCGAGCGGCTGCGCGACAACCGCTTCGTGGGCGGCCTCCTGCGGTCCACGGAACGCTACTCGGTGAAGCACCGCAAGTTCCTCGCCCGCTGGGGCCTCTTCGGCCTCGTCCTCGTGACCCTGGCGGCGTTCGCGCCGTCGGCGGCCGCGACGACGTCGGAAGCATGCCGCGACGGGGACAAGAGGTCGGCCGAAGCGATCGACGACGACATCTGCGTCGTCGACGACGAAGGCTGGTACTACCGGGTGACCAG
>JBHEMF010000145.1:284-4758 GCA_046352665.1 Thermoplasmatota archaeon | reverse complement strand
GCCGACGGGCTATGTAGCCCCGGCTGGCGGACGTGGCGGCGGCGGCAATCTTCCGCCTCCCGCGGGCGCCGCTCCACCTGCCTCCGGTGCCGCTGCTCCGGCTGCGGGCGGCGCAGCCGCTCCTGCTGCGGGTCGCGGCGGCGGTGTCGGCGGCTTCTCCGGCGGCTCCGGGGGATGCGGTGTGGGCGACTCGCCCGGGCCGGGTAGCTCCTCCCGCGGCATCCTCTTGGCTTCGGTCATGGCTTGGATTCGGTGCCGCAGGCGCAAAGAGCCGCTCGGCCGCGGCACACGCCGCCTGCCTGCCTACCTGAGGACAAGGAGGGCGACGTCCAGGATGAAGAGCATCACCACGAGGATCTCCAGGATGAGGCTGCGGCGGTGGTTCGCCTCCTCCTCGGCAAGCTGGAACATGTCCTCCAGGGTCTGCATCTTTCCCGCCACGGCGCGCTCCCAACTTGCGAGGTGGAAGGCCTCGCGCAGGTGCTGGTGCAGCTTCGCGACATACCACTCGCCGAAGATCTTGCCCGTGTCCTGCAGGTTGTCGGTGAGGCGGGCGAAATCGACGCGCAGCTCCGAGATGTCCTTCAGGGCGCCGCGGGCACTCCGGAAGAGTCCGCCCGGGGCCCAGAGGCGGTCGAGCGCTGCGAAGGACTCGTCCAGGCGCGTGTCGAGGTACTCGTCGTAGGTGCGGAACTCCAGGAGCTGCAGGTTGGCAAGCTCCAGGACGTCCAGGATGTCCTCGTAGGCGCCGGCCCGTGACGCGACCACCGCATGGTCCCAGCCCACCACCACGGCGTCGTCCTTGTAGTACCGTACCGTGTGCTTGAGCGCCGACTCCACGACGGCGGCGACAAGGCGGCCGGGCTCCTCGCCGGCGATGAGGGCGGCGACGGCTTCGCGCTGCGGGCCAAGAAGCGTCTCGGGGCCGATGTCGGTCAAGCAGAACACGAAGTAGGTCTCCGGCTCGACGATGCCCGGGTACGGCTCCACGACGGCCGGCTCCAGGTCGGGGCGGAGCTCATCGAACCACGCGCGCGCCGCATCCTTCAAGGGCAGGCCCCGCATCTGGAGCCCTTCCTGCAGCCGGGCCAGGTCCGCGACGGTGCCGGCCTCGAAGGGGATGCGGGTGCGGACTGCCGCGACGCCCACGGAGTGGATGCGCACTTCCACCTGGGCGGTGCCGCCCGCGGGTACGAACCGGACCTCCTTGGGGCGAGGCAGCGGCGCGTACGGCGGCGCTGGGGAGCGCGAGACGAGGGGTGCCGGCTCGGTCGGCCGGCCGAGCATGCGGTGGACGCGCGCAAGGTCCAGTTCGGCCCCCAGGTCGAACAGGCTCATGTGCACGAATTCCCCCTTCATCGCGACGGATACAAGCCGCAGCGACATAACGCTGCGGGGCCAGGACAGTCGCGTTCTCCGACCACAACCTTTAGGCCGGCCTCCAAAGTGGGCGCGGCGTGGCGAGCCCGGACGAGACGGAGGCGCAGGCGATGCGCCGCTCCTGGTTCGGCCTGGGGAAACCGAAGCCCGCCCGGCCGGCGCGCCCCCACCCCTACGCCGACGAGGCCTCACCCCCGGACGAGCTCGCCTACGACCCGCGACGCGTGGCTCTCTTCTGGCTGGGTCTTGCCACGGCCCTCGCGGCGGTCGGCCTCGCGATCGCGTACCGGTTCAGCCCCAACGTGCCAGGCCACGCCGGCGTCGAAGGCTGGGACGCATGGACCGAGGTGCCGCTCTTTGCCGGCCTCGCCCTGCTTGGCTTCGGCTTCGTGCGCAAGCCCTGGGCCAAACGCGTCACACTTGCCGGGTGGCTGCTCTTCGCCTTCTATTGGGGCCTTGTCGCGCAGGACCTCTTCTACGGCGAGCAGGCCGACTACGTGAATTTCTTCTTCGCGATCGTCGGCGTCTATTTCTTCACGTACCTGGCGTACCACCAGTGGCTGTCGCAGGTGCGTCGCGTGGACAGCCACACGGTGCATTTCCTCAACATCAGCACCTTCGTGGCTGCGGGTGCCTACTTCGTCATCGACAAGATCGAGCCCATCCGGCGCTGGCTCATCGTCCTCGTCTCGGACCACACGCATTCTCTCCTGAACCTCTTCGGCCAGGGCGGCTCGGCTGGGGCGCTCGTTGCGCCGGCCTGCGACCCGTACCGGCACCTCCCGGCGACGGCGGGCGGCGCAGGGCTCGTGTACTGCATCGACCCCGCAGCCACCGGCGTCTCCGACGTCTCCGGCCGCACGGACCTGGCGCTGTTCTGGTACACGGACCACCTCGGCACCACTCCCGTCGCGCACGGCGTCTGGGGCAGCGTCGCCCACTTCGACCCCACGGGCCAGAGCGCAACCATCGGCCAGGTCTCCATCATCCTCGCCTGCACGGCGCTGCAGTCCATCATGCTCTTCGTCGGCCTGTTCATGGGCACGCCGGCGTCGTGGCGCAAGCGCCTCACCGCAAGCGCCGTGGTCGCCGTCGTCGTCTATGTGCTGAACCTCCTTCGCAACACCGGCATCGTCTGGTTCTACGGCCAGGGGCAGGCAAGCTTCTGGGTCATGCACGACGCCGTCGGCAAAGGAGGCAGCCTCATCGCCATGGTCGCCATCGCTTTCGCAGCCTTCGCGTGGTTCCCCGAGTTCCTCACATCGCTCATCGGGGTCCTCGACCTGCCGTACCGCGACGGGCCCCTGGAGAGGGCGCTCCATCTGGGCAAGCGGCGGCCCGAAGCCAAGTCGCCGGGACCTTAGGCTGTCGTTTCCGCCGGGCCGTCGTTACGGGTACTCTGGCCCGAGCACACGGCTTGCCTCGACCTCGGGGTCGCGCAGCCGGAGGCGGAACAGCGCGATGGCCTCCACGAACAGGAGGACCTGTGCCGAAACGAGGGCGACCAAGGTGAGTTGCACCTGCGCCAAGGCTACACCGACGCACCAGCCCAGCACCATCTCGTCGCGGCCGAGCACGCGGCCAACTACCGGGTGGACGGGGCCGTGGCGCGGGAGGGCGCTCGGGCCTGGGAGGCGTCGCGTCGCAAGGAGGTGCTGGCGCAGGAGCATCGCCGAGCCCAGCGTCTCCAGCAGGCGCACGAGCAGGAACAGCGCCACGGCTGCGGCGCAGAGGGCGAGGAACGTGGCCGGCGCGAAGGGCTGCCACACCCACCGTGCGTCCACCATGGGGCGGAGGCTTGCCACCGCGAGGCCGACGTAGAGCGCCGCGTCCTGCAAGTGGTCGATGGCGGCCGCAAGGTAGAGGTTCCAGGGCGGGGGGCGGCCTTTGCGCTCCCAGATCACGGCCTCGGCGCGGTCGAGGAGGAAACCGAGATAGACGAGCCCGGCTCCTTCGGCGCGCAGGACCCACCGGTCGCCGGCGAGGGCCGCCACCCCCAGGAAGGTGAGCCCAAGCGACTGCAAGGAGGGCGGGACCCCGAGCGCCATGAACAGGGCCGCGATGGGGCGGGCGACCTGGCGGTGGAACGCCGCAAGGGGTGTCCCACGGATGGGCCGTGCGGCCTGGGCGGCGCTGGGCGTGGGACGGAGCCCCTCCACGTGCTCTCGACGGCGGCGGCGGTGATGGGCCTGCCGGTTCCGTCCGCGCGCCTACCATGAGAACACTGAAGACACTGAACCATGGGGGCATGGACTTCGCCGTTGGCCGAGACATCGAGCGGTGAGCACAGTGAAGGGACGGCCGTTTCAGTGGGTTCAGTGGGTTCAGTGGACAGAGGCGTCGCGCCCGCAAACCCTCTAACCCGGCATGGGGTGCGACGGCCCGTGCGTCCCGGTCTCCGCAACGGCCTCGTGGTGGCCGCGGTGGCCGTCGCGGTCCTGGGCGGGAGTTTCGCGTGGAAGAACGCATGCACCTTCCATTCGTGGGACGACCACTGGCAGTACAAGCACTACTGCTACTCCGACATCCTGCCGCTCTGGTTCATCCGGCACCTCGACACGGACCAGGTGCCCTACGTGCAGGAGTTCAGCGAGTACCCCGTCCTCACGGGACTCTTCATGTTCGGGGTCGCGAAGGCGACGACGACGCTGCAGGAGTACATGGTGACGACCTTCGTCCTCCTGTCCGTCGCCGCGGGATCGTCCGTGTACGCGTTCTGGCGCATCCGTCCGCCGCTGTCGCGGACCCTCGCGTGGCTCATCCTCCCCAGCCTGGCCCTCCACTTCCTGGTGAATTGGGACATCCTCGCGGTGGCGTGCACGTTGTGGGGTTGGCACGAGTGGCGCAACCGGCGGCCCCTCTCCTCGGCCTTGCTCTTCGGCCTCGGCGGCGCTGCCAAGCTCTACCCCGCCTTCTTCCTGCCGTTCCTCTTCCTGGACACCTTGCGCCGCAAGGACCGCGACGGTACGGCCGGAGTCGCGGCCGGCGGACCGGTCACGCTCACGGCCACTCTGCCCCAAAGTGTGGGGGGCAACCAGGCCTCGGTGACCACCTCGGTAACCGCTGAAACGGTGCCGACCGCGCCGTATGGGCC
>JBHEMF010000145.1:0-274 GCA_046352665.1 Thermoplasmatota archaeon | reverse complement strand
GGACCGCGGCGTGGACTTCGAGAGCCTGTGGTCCAGCCTTCCCCAGCATTTCGGGCAGAAGATCTGGCCGCAGTACGACTGGAACGAGGACTGGAAAGTGCTCGTCGGATGGATCGGTGTCGTGGTCATGGTGGCCGCCCTCGCGTGGCTGTCCTCGCGCGTCCTGCGCCACCGCTTCGACCCCCTGGTCGCCGGGACCGTCCTCGTCGCGACGTTCCTCCTTGTCAACAAGGTGTACTCGCCCCAGTACACGCTCTGGATCCTGCCGCTCCTT
>JBHEMF010000144.1:0-4772 GCA_046352665.1 Thermoplasmatota archaeon | reverse complement strand
GGCAGCCGAACCGCCGAGCGCCAGCGAGGCGGGAGGCGGGCGCCGTCCACGAAACGAAGGAACCACCGATGGCACCGATTTCACCGATGCGGGGACGTTCGGTGCAATCGGTGCAATCGGTGGTTTCACACCCATGCGCCGCCTTACTTCCAGGTTCTTTCTGCGGCGTCCTTCCCCGCGGCCCTCGCCATTGCACGGCACCTACTGCGGTGGCGCGTGCTCGGCTTGCCACGCCCTCGCCTCGCCCCTCGCTTGGGCTCGGGGCTTCGCGCTCGCCCGCGGGGAGGACGCTCCTTCGCAGCATCCTTGCTTCCAACGCAAAATTCAGGACCAGGCCGAGCAAGTCGACGCCGTCGTCGGAACGGACGTGGCCCTGTCGCCGTACGTCGCAGGCCCACGTTTCGGTGCAGTCGTTGCTCGGCCGTCGCTTGCGAACTTTCCCCTTTTCCAGGCTTCCCGGTTTCCCGAAGTCTCCCACACGACGGCCTGTCATCCGTCATCGCAAATCCCCAACCATCCTCCCAGGTCTCCCACACGCCGACGGCCAGGTCGTCTGCACGTGACTGGGCCAGGCCAAAGCGAGATCAGCGCCCGACCGACGAGAGCGGCGTCATGGCTGGATTGCGCAGAATCGCGCGGCGGTGGTCCTGCATCGAGCGGCCCAGTGCCTTGAGGTTGGCGCGGCCCAGGAGCTTGCGCGCGTAGTGGAACAGCCTGTGCTGCGTCTCGCCGAAGAGGTCGAGGACGTTGAGGCGCAGCGCCTTGGCGCAGCCGGCGAAGCGCGCCGACTCGGTGGCGCACTTCTGCAGGTCGGCAAGGAGCAGTTCGCAGGCGCGGTGCTGCTCGACCAGCTCGTGGTACACGGCCCGGTGCTTCGCGGTCTTGCACACGGATCGGTACGCCGGGTACACCACCTCGTGCAGGATGCGGGAATGCACGGCGAACTCGCCTTCCACACGAGCCAGGCGCCGGCCACGTTCGCCACCGAGCTTCGCGTGTTCCAGCTCCTTGAGCATGGGCCGGATGACGCGGTGGTCGTGCTTCAGGAGCTTCAGTGCGTACGGCTTCAAGGTGGACCAGGGACCGTACATCGTGAGGCCCGTCATCGGGCTGCGAGGGCGTGTTGCGAAGCGGCGCCAGGATGCGGGGGCGCGGTCGGTGCGGCTTTCGCGATCGCGGCGCTGCTGGATGGTCTGCTGTGCCATGGGGCTGGCTTCTGGCAAGCCCGCGCCGATAACCGTTGGCGTCGCGACAGAGGCAGGCAGGCGGGCGCCCTACTTCGCCTTCCGCTCTTCCAGCACCGCGTGCGCCGCAGCGAGCCTTGCGATGGGGAGGCGGTACGGCGAGCAGGAGACGTAGTCGAGTCCGGTGCGGTGGCAGAACTTCACGGAGTCCGGGTCGCCGCCGTGCTCGCCGCAGATGCCGACCTTGAGCGTCGGGTGCGTGGCGCGGCCCTTCGCGGTGCCCATCTGCACGAGTTGCCCGACACCCGCTTGGTCGAGGGTGCTGAAGGGGTCGGCGGGGATGATCTTGTCCTCGAGGTACTTGGGCAGGAACGTTGCGGCGTCGTCGCGGGAGACCCCAAGTGTCGTCTGTGTCAGGTCGTTCGTGCCGAAGGAGAAGAACTCCGCCGACTTCGCGATCTCGTCGGCCGTGAGGGCGGCGCGGGGCAACTCGATCATGGTGCCCACGAGGTACGGCACCTCCATGCCCTGCTCGGCGAAGACCTTCCGCGCCTCGTCGCGCACGCGCGTCTCCTGGTGCACGAACTCGGTGGCGTGGCCGACGATGGGGATCATGATCTCCGGGTGCACATCGACGCCTTCCCGCTTCACGGTGCAGGCGGCCTCGAGGATGGCGCGCGTCTGCATGCGCGTGATCTCCGGGTACGAGATGCCGAGGCGGCAGCCGCGGTGGCCGAGCATCGGGTTGGACTCGCGCAGCGCCTCGATGCGCTCCTGCAGCTCGCGCAGGCTCACGTTCAACAGGAGCGCCATCTGCCGCTGCTCCTTCTCCTCGTGCGGCAGGAACTCGTGCAGCGGCGGGTCCAGCATGCGGATCGTGACGGGCCTGGCGCCCATGGCGCGGAAGATGCCCTCGAAGTCGGCGCGCTGCAGCGGCAGGAGGTCCTTCAGCGCCTCCTCGCGCTCGGCACGGGTCTCGGCGAGGATCATCTCGCGCATGTGCTCGATCTTGCCGGGCCCGAAGAACATGTGTTCCGTGCGGCAGAGGCCGATGCCCTCTGCGCCGAATGCGACGGCGACCTGCGCCTGGTCGGGCTGGTCGGCGTTGGCGCGCACACCCATCTGGCGCACCTTGTCGGCCATCTTGAGGAGGCGGTCGAACATGCGGTACGTGGGCGCCATGGTGGCGTGCTGCGCCTTCTCGACGAGGACCTGTACCACTTCGCTCGGGTGTGTCGTGAGCTTGCCGTGGATGACCTCGCCCGTGAAGCCGTCGAGGCTGATCCAGTCGCCCTCGCGCACGAGCTTGTCGCCGACGGCGAAGGCGTGGGCGCGGTGGTCGATGCGGAGCGTGCTGCAGCCCGCCACACAGACCTTGCCCATCTGGCGGGCGACGAGCGCCGCGTGGCTCGTCATGCCGCCGCGCGCAGTGAGGAACCCTTCCGCGGCGTGCATGCCGTGGATGTCTTCCGGGCTCGTCTCGTCGCGCACCAGGATGACGGGTTCGCCCTTGCGGTGCCAATCGACGGCGTCGTCGGCCGTGAACACGACGCGGCCCGTGGCGGCCCCCGGCCCGGCGTTCAGGCCTTTGGCGAGGACCTTGCCTTCCTTCTGTGCGTTCGCCTTCTCGCGGGCGTCGAAGATGGGCCGCAGGAGCTGGTTGAGCTGGTCGGGGGCGACGCGCAGGATCGCCTCGTCCTCGGACAGGATGCCCTCGTCCACCATGTCGAGGGCGATGCGGACAGCGGCGAAGCCAGTGCGCTTGCCCGTGCGGGTCTGCAGCATGTACAGCTTGCCCTTCATCACGGTGAACTCGACGTCCTGCATGTCGCGGAAATGCGTCTCCAGCTTCTGTGCGATGGCGAGGAGCTCGCGGTGCGCGGACGGGATCTCGTTGCCAAGTTGTGCGATGGGGCGTGGTGTGCGGATGCCGGCCACGACGTCCTCGCCTTGCGCGTTGCGAAGGAACTCGCCGTAGAACACCTTCTCGCCGGTGCTGGGGTCGCGGGTGAAGGCCACACCGGTGGCCGAGTCGTCGCCCATGTTGCCGAAGACCATCTGCTGCACGTTCACGGCGGTCCCCATCTCGTGCGGCAGGCGGTTGATCTCGCGGTACGTGATGGCGCGCTTGTTGTTCCAGGACTTGAAGACGGCCTCGATGGCGAGAGTGAGCTGCTGGCGCGGGTCCTGCGTGAAGGCGTGCCCCGTCTCGCGGCGGATGTGCTCCTTGTACTCCTCGCACAGTGCCTTCAGCGCCTCGGCGGGGACCTGCGTGTCGCGGTCGGTGCCGAGTCTCGCCTTCGCGGCGCGCAGGCGGTCCTCGAAGCCGGCATGCGGGATGCCGAGGACGACGTCGCCGAACATCGTGAGGAAGCGCCGGTAGGAGTCGTACGCGAAGCGCGGGTTGCCCGTCGCGGCGGCGAGCCCCTCCACGGTCTTGTCGTTCAGCCCGAGGTTGAGGACGGTGTCCATCATGCCGGGCATGGAGACGGCCGCCCCCGAGCGCACGGAGACGAGGAGGGGGGAGTCGGCGTCGCCGAAGCGGGCGCCCGAACGCTTCTCCAGCGCCGCCAAGGCGTCCCAGACCTCCTCCTCGAGCCCTGCGGGGAATTGGCCCAGCTTCTGGTACTCGATGCACGTGGGCGCCGAGATCGTGAAACCCGGCGGCACAGGGAGGCCGATGCGGCTCATCTCGGCCAGGTTGGCACCCTTGCCGCCCAGGACCGCCTTCATGCCGGCGTTCCCCTCCTCGAAGGCGAACACGCGCTGCACCGTCGAGGGGGCGGACAGGCCCTTGGCCGCCGCCTTGGCTTGGGGCCGGGCGCCGGAGGTGGGGTTCATGTTTTCTCCCAAGCCCACGCGCCAGAAAAGGCTGAGGGACCAGGCGAACGGATGCAGGCGCGGCTTTCGATCATTTTCAATCTTCACCCTCACTCTTTATATGCGTCCAAGGCGCAGTGTGGAACCGTACCGGTGCCCGTTTGGCCACATCGCCCGTCCCCATCGCCCTCATGGTGGCCTTCCTCGTGGCCTTCACGCCCGCCGCGGACGCCCGCGCCCAGCCGGCCACCTATTTCCTGAAGGACGCCGAGGTGTCGCCCGGCCACCGCGTTCCCATCGGCGACGGCGACATGTCCCTCCTGCCCCCGCCGCCGCTGCCGGACCCGGCGCACCCCGAGAACACGACGCTGCAGCCGTCGTCGCGCGTCATCTACCCGTACGCTTCCTTGGCGGTGCCAACACAATTCGTCGCGAACGCAAGCCGCAATACCGGCCGCATCTACGGCGTCGTGGCGGCGTACCTGTTCCTGCCCAAGACGCCCGCCATGCAGTCGGCGAGCCTCAACGTCTCCCTCGTGGAGCTCCCGAAGGACAAGCCCGCGGTGCCCGACGTGGGCGGCGGCGGCAGGGTCCTCGCCTGGGGCCACGTGCCGCTCGACTACCACAACACCACACTCCCCAACGCGACGGCGTTCGTGCCGCCCAACGCCACCAACGACCCGCAAGGTGCGGTGAACTACACGGCAGCCGAGCTTGCGGCGTACGGCATCACGACCGTGTACTCGTCCGGCGCCTTGGTCTTCCTCG
>JBHEMF010000143.1:0-4793 GCA_046352665.1 Thermoplasmatota archaeon | reverse complement strand
CGGCAGAACCGTTTGCCGGTGCCCGTTGCCGCCGCGTCTTTTGATGATCGAAGCGACAATTCCGGTCGGCAACGCCGATGAGTTGGTGATGCTGCTGGGCGCGAGCGGCGCGGGCAAGTCGGTCATCCTCAAACTGGCGCTCGGCCTGCTTCGCCCCGACTCGGGCCGCATCTTCGTCAACGGGCAGCGTATCGACACCATGCGCGAGGTCGACCTGCTCCGCGTGCGCGAGGACATCGGCATGCTGTTCCAGGAGACGGCGCTCTTCCCCCACCTCTCGGTCTGGCGCAACGTTGCCTTCGGGCTGCGCTACCGGCCGGACGCACCTCGACGCGGCGCCGAGCGGGCGGAGGCGCTGCGGTGGCTGGATCTGATGCAGGTGGATCGCCCCGACGCGCGGGTGGACGAGCTCTCCGGCGGCCAGCGCCAGCGCGTCGCCCTTGCCCGCACGCTCGCCGCCAAGCCCCGCGTCGTCCTCCTTGACGAGCCGTTCTCGAGTCTCGACCGCGAACTGCGTGATGAATTGGGCGCGCGGGTCAAGTCGCTGCTTGCCGAGCAGGGTGTCGCGGCGTTGTGGGTCACGCATGACCGGGCCGAGGCTGCGCGGTTGGGCGACCAGGTTTGGCAGATGGCGGACGGGCGCTGCGAGCCAGTCCCATGAATCAGGCGGCGCACGGCCACAAGCCCCGGCGCGGCGCTGCGCGCGCTTGAAGGTGCGCCCAGAAAGCCTCGCTGCGCTCGGCCTTCTGTGCTATCCGCCGCCGCTTGCTACCCTTTCCGCGCTTGGTACCGTCTGCTTGGCCGGGTCCAATGCCTCGTCCACCTGCTTCTTCGTCAAGCCCGAGTCGCGGTAGGCGATCTCCCGCACAGTCTTCTTCTCGGCCTGGCTCGCCTTCGCGATCTTGGCGGCCTTGTCGTAGCCGATGAGCGGGTTGAGCGCCGTCGCCATGCTGACGCTGCGCTCCACGGCGGCCGTGGCGCGCTCCGCGTTCGCCGTCGTGCCCTGCAGGCATTGGTCCACGAAGACGCGCGAGACCGAGGCGAGGAGCCGGATGCTCTCGAGGAGGTTGTGCGCCATCATGGGGAGCATCACGTTGAGGTCGAGTTGGCCCCACTGCCCGCCGAGGCGGACCGCGGCGTCGTTGCCTTGCACGTGGGCACAGACTTGGATGACGGCCTCGCAGATGACGGGGTTCACCTTGCCCGGCATGATGCTGCTGCCAGGCTGGATGGCAGGGAGCCGCAGCTCGCCCAGCCCGCAGTCGGGTCCGGACCCCATGAGGCGGACGTCGTTGGCGATCTTCATGAGCGAGACCGCCACCGCGTCGAGGGCGCCGGCCATGAAGACGTAGGCGTCGCGCGACCCCTGCGCCTCGAAGTGGTCCTTCGCCTCGCGGAATCCGAAGCCCGTGGCCTCCTGCAGCTTCTCCGCGACCTTCGCCCCGAAGTCCGGGTGGGCGTTGAGGCCGGTGCCGACGGCGGTGCCGCCCTGCGCGAGCTCGAAGAGCCCTTCCAGTGCGATGCGGACGCGTTCCATGCCGAGCTGCACCTGCCGGGCGTAACCGCCGAACTCCTGCCCGAGGCGGATGGGGACGGCGTCCTGCAGATGGGTGCGGCCGACCTTGACGACGGCGTCGAACTCCTTGGCCTTCTCCGCGAGGCAGCCGTGCAGGTACTCCAGCGCCGGCAGGAGCTCGTGCTCCACCTGGAGGACGGCTGCGACGTGCATCACCGTCGGGATGACGTCGTTGGAGGACTGGCAGAAGTTCACGTGGTCGTTCGGATGGACGGCCTCGCCCAGGATCTGGGTGGCAAGGTGTGCCACCACTTCGTTGGCGTTCATGTTGGACGACGTGCCGGAGCCCGTCTGGAACACGTCCACCGGAAACTGGTCGAGGTGCTCGCCCTCGTAGATCTCCAGGGCGGCCTTGGCGACGGCGTCGGCCACGGCGGGCTTGAGGAGCCCCAATTCCTTGTTGGCCTGTGCCGCGGCCCACTTCACGAGTCCGAGGCCGCGCAGGAATTCAGGGGGGAGGTGCATTCCCGAGACGGGGAAATTGAGGACGGCCCGCTGTGTCGAGGCCCCCCACAACGCGTCGATGGGGACCTCCATCGGACCCATGCTGTCCTTCTCCGTGCGCGTGGCGGGGCCCTGCCCCTTCTCGAAGTCCGAGCCCGGTTCCGCCGCGGCGACCGCCTTCCTGGCCATGGCCGGGCGACGGGGGCGGGGATGAAAAGCCTCAGGGCCAGATCTTGCCGTCGCAACTGCGAGGAAAGGCTGGGGCGCAGCCATGCGGGCGGCCCAAGCCGCCCCTTGCCGTCCACGCCCCAGCCCCCGCAGTCACCTGCGTCTAGCTCAGTCGCTGTCCGTGCCGCGGCTGCCCGTGTCGCGGTCCTCACGGCTTCGGGCGGAGCTTTCCCGATTCTGGTTGTCCTTCTCGCCCTCCTTGCCAATCTCCTTGGAGGGGTAGTCGTAGCGGTTGCCGCCGCCCATCTCCTTGCGCTCGCTGCCGTCCGACTTGTTGCCGCCCTCACGACCGCCGGTGTCGCCGGTCTTGCGGGAGTCGCGGTCGAAACGGCCTTGCTTGTTCTGCGTCTGGCCGGTGTTTTCTGCCATGCTCCTACTATCCGCGGCCAATCGTATAGCCACGGGTGCGCCGGCAACGGCTGGCGGGCAGGCGACTCCCGGAAAACGCGGCCGAACGCTCACACGGCCGTGCCCGCTTCGGTGGCGGTGAGGCGCATGGCGCCATGGGCGAGCGCACCGTCGATGAGGCCGGCCCCGCGCAGCCGTTCCACGTGGTAATGGATCGTGGCGGGGGCCACGGCGAGGGCGCGGGCAAGCTCGCCTGTCCGGATGCCAGGCTTCCGCCGCACGTTGTCCAATATGGAGCGAGCGACGGGGGATTTCAGGAAGGGGGCTGCGGCCATGGCGCGGTAGTCGAGGCGCCCTTTCGGGAAGTAGCAGGTGTAACCTTTGCCTTGCACGCGCGCCACGAGCCCGCCTTCTACGAGCTTGCGCAGATGGTGCTCGACCGTGCCATGGGCGCGCCCGAGCGCGCGCACGAGCGCTTGGTGGTGCAGACCGGGTTCGGCCTCGATGCGCTGGTGGATCTCCGCCCGCAACGGATTCTTGAGGAGGTCCTCGCCGCGCACGCGGCTGAAGAGGGCGAGCGGCCCCGCCTTGAGGGCGGGCCAGAGCCAGTAGATGGCCCCGGCCAGCATGGCGAGCGCCCCGGCCGCGGCGGCCTGTGGCGTCGCGACCCACGCGAAGGCCCCGATCTCTAACGCACCGACTGCCCGGAAGCCGTCCTCCCGGCCTGCCGATCCACCGCGGGAGAGTGGCGCGAAATCCGGCTGCTGGTGCAGGGTCCGCTCCACGTACGAGTAGTACGCCCCCGTGGCGTTCACAAAGGCCTCCCGCCACTCGATGTCGCGCCGGATGCCTACGACGGGCATGCCGCCGAGGCCCGAGGCCGTGTCGGTGATGCGCCCAGCGCCTGGGAATTCTCCGAGCAGCGGCTTTCGTGGCAAGACTTTCCGACGTCCCATTTCCACTCGTTCGCCTCCGCCACATTGGCTTGGGCGAGGTACGCCCAGCCGGCCATGAGCGACGTGACCGTCGGCATCTGCGCGGGGGCGTCGGCCGGGGTGGGATAGACCTCGTCCTTGCCCCACGAGACGTCGGTGCGATACGATGAGGTCATTGGCGAGTTGGGCGCCAGGCCCGACGGGGTGGGCAGGTAATTGTTTGCGACCATGAAGGCGAATCTCGCCGAGCCGTCCGTCACGACCATGGTCCAACTGCGCTGCACGAAATCGTAGGTGTCCTCCCAGTAGCCTGCGGTACCGACGTAGGCCTTCGGGTGTTGGGCAAGGAAATCGCGCAGGCCCGTCCATTGCGGGTCGTCGCGGGCCTGCCGGAACGCCGCCGACGCCGGGAAAGGGTGCCTCAGTCCCGTCTCGTCCGGGCCCCAGGGTTGGCGTGGCGCGAAGACGACGGGGGGCGGGGCGCTCGCTATGGTCCTTGTTTCTGCAAGGATGGGCTGCGCTCCGGGCGCGAAGGCCGTGAGGTCGTAGCGGGCGCCGGCGCCGCCCGGCAACGTCATGTTGACGGGATAGGGAAGGTCTTCGCGGAACGCCCACTCCATGAAATCGTAGGTGTGGCCGCGGTCGTGGTAGAAGACGCGGAAGGTCACCATGCGGGCGTTCCCGCCCTGCAGCACCTTGGTGGCATGCATGGCGTACCCTTCGACGTTCCACGAGCCGGGCCCATCCCAGCAGGTGGCCGTGACCGGGACGTCTTGGGCAAGATCGACATGCGCCCCTTGCAAGTCGTTGCGGATGCCGCACCAAAGCGAGGCGGTCCGGCCTTGGAAATTCCAGTTCTGCAGGTGCTCCTCGTCCGTGCCGTTGCCGCCGGGGACCGCGAAGAAGCCGGGCACCGTGCTGTTCCATGATTGCTCGGTCGTCCACGCCGCTTCACGCGTCGTGCCCGGCACCAGCATGAACGTTTCGAGCCGGTCCTGCGCCGCGTCGTGCGTGCCCACCGTGAGCTGGTTCACGGCGACGCGGGCGCCGGTCTCGTCGAACGAGACGCCGTCGGCCTGCCATTGGAACTCGACCTCCGTCGGGAAGGCGCCATCGGTGGCGCCCGCAAGGGTGTAGACCGCGTGGTCGCCGACGTGGTAGCCTGCGGCAACACCCGCGACGACCGCCCCCAAGACCGCTATCATATTGATCCCCGCGAGCTGGTACGTATCCAGCGGCAGGGACGCGAGCGTGGCCTGGAC
>JBHEMF010000142.1:0-4808 GCA_046352665.1 Thermoplasmatota archaeon | reverse complement strand
TCCTTGGCCTGATCCTGATGGGGCTCACGGTTGTCTCCGTGCTTGCGGCCACTGCCGGCCTCTGCTGGTCCGACTGCGACCCCCGGCGCGCGTTGCTTCCCTTCACCCTGGTGGCCGTGCCTCTCGTTTACCTGGGGGCCAGTCTTGCGTGGCTGCGGGGGCGGGAGCGCCGGGCCCAAGCGGATCCATCCTGGGCTGCCCGCGTGGCCCGATCCGGGGTCGTGGCCAACGTGGCGACCGCGGCGATCTTGGCCGTGCTGGCCCTCGTGGGCAGCTGTTTCGGCCTGCTCTTTGCGGGGGGCCGGTGACGTTGTCCGCTGGAATCCAGCCGAGACCAGCCGCGGCCAGGTGGGAGATGCCCCTTGGCGTCAGCTTGGGGCTTGCCCTCGCCATCCTCCCTGCCCTTGGCGGCATCATTGGACTCTGGGTGGGCGCCCCGATCTACGGCTCGGTCAACGCCGCGGGCTTCCTCATCCCCTGGTTCATGGTCGGCGTCCCCCTTCTCTACGTCGCCCTCGTCCTTGCCATCGCCTTCGGCCAAGGACGCAGACGGATGCTCACAGGCTTTGGCATCGGCGGCGTGATCGGGCTGTCGCTCTTCGGCATCTCTTGCTTCACACTCTATAGGACGTGGAACTGATGGACGACGGTCCTCCCCCCCAGGCGCCGGTCACCGGCACCGCGTCGCCAACGCCTCCGCCGTCAACTGCTCTTCCCCCACCGCCTCCTCCCATTTACCCGCCGCCTGCGCGACCTTTTCCGGCGAAGCCGCGCCGTCCATCGTGGGAGATCCCCGTCGGCGTCCTGCTGGCCATCGGAGCGTTCGCGGTCTTCGCCGTGGTGAACCAGGTTTCCACTCTGCTGCAGCCGGAGTACCCCATGGTGGCCTCCCCCGCGCGGCAGTTGCTCATCGAGGCCCTGGGCAATTGGTGGTGGGTCTATCCCGTGGCCGTGACCGTCATTGCAGCGGTGCGGCGCCGGACTGGAGTCATCATCGGCTTCTGGATCACGATCCTCGTCGCAGCCATGATCTTCTTGGTCGCCTGCTTCGCTATTTTGAGCCAGCTCTAGCGACGCAACAGCTCCCGTACGTGGTCGCTGGCCGGCGGCTCGCCCGTGCCCCATGCCTTCTGCGCCTTGAGGCGCTCGAGGTCCTTCAGCACCTGCTTGGCATGCCCAAGCGGCGACACGCGACGATAGACGTGGCGGATGATGCCGTCGCTGTCGATGAGGAACGTGCAGCGCCGCACGGCGAGGTGGCTGCGGCCGAGGACGGCGGTGCGCCAAGGCAGCCACGCCTCGTAGAGTTCGTGCACGCGGCCTTCGGTGTCGGAGAGGAGCGGATACGGGAGTTCGCATTTCTCCGCGAACTCCTTGTGGCTCGCGGGCTCGTCCAGGCTGATGCCGACGACGGTGGCGCCGTGCGCCTGGAAGTCGGGGTAGTGGTCGCGGAAGGACTTCGCCTCCAGCGTGCAGCCTGGGGTCGCGTCCTTCGGGTAGAAGTAGAGGACGATGGGGTGGCCGCCCAGGCTGGAGAGGCGGACGTCCTTGCCGTCGCCGTCCTTCAGCACGAAGTCCGGTGCCGCGTCGCCGGGCCGCAGTGGCACGCGGCGAAAACCCACCCCCGTCAGATAGGACTTTGGGTCCCGACCCTCTCAACCCAGGAGGACCTGCAACTGCTCCTCAAGGATGCCTTCCACTGGGTCCATGTGGTGGACCTGCAGGAGCGGGCCGGCGGCATGGTGGCCGTGCCGCTGCATCCAGTCCCGCAGTCCGGCCCGCGCCGCCGCGAGCCCCTCTGGCGGGCCTTCGTAGTGGAGGATGGCGTAGCGGCCGGCGGGGAGCTGCTCCACGGTCACGACGTGGTCGCCCTCGAAGCCGAAATGGGTCGTGACGAGCGCGTCCACGGCGTGCTCCCCCTGCGGCCGGTCGAGGAACCGGACGATGCTCGGGCCGCCCACGAGCTCGTGCATGATCATGTGGCGGTAGAGCGGCCGCCGGGTGTCGTCGATGCGCTCGACGGGGCCGGCGTGCGGGACGACGGCGACGGTCCGCTCGGGGAGACGCTCGATGCGGACTTCTGGATGCTGCACGCTGTCGCGAGCCGGGGGGTTCGTTTGAAGGCGACGGCCCCCGCCAGCTACGGAGTTCACGGAGGCACGGAATCGTCTGCCCTCGCCTCAGGCCGCCTTCGGCCGATGCCGACGCTTCAGGTAATCACCGGAAGCGATGGGCCGTGCGGCGGCTTTCGTTGCACCGGTCCACTGGTACGCCCAGGCGCGGCGACGCGTCCCATCCGTGAAGGTCACGAACACTTGCCTGCGGATGAACTCCGGTTCAGGGTCCTCCGTGCCTTCATATTCGTCCAATGCCGCGAGAGTCCCCGCATCGTGCAACTCAAACACTTCGCCGCGGACGCGGTCGCCGGAGATGCGGGCCGGAGCCATGCCGGGGTAGTCGCCCAGGTCAAAGAGCCGGCCAGCCGCCGTTGCGCGTCCAATCCTCCTGGCTTGCCCTTGCAGCAAGCGGGCCATCCGGTGACCCGTCGCCGTCCGAAGGGTGCCGTAGACGAACAGGAGCGCACTCATGCCTTGGACGTGGAAGCCATCCTGCCTTGTAGGTTTTGGTAGCTGTTCTTCCAATCCGCTACGTGCCGCTGGATTGCTGGGATTTCGCAGAGTCTTGCGATCGGATATTCGAATGCCTCCTTCACATCCTCCTCCGCGAGTTCATTCCGCCGTTGCAGGGCAAGGACAAACTCGAAGAAATTGAGGAATCCATCGATCCTCTTCTGCAGTTCACTCGCGGCCGGGCGTGCACTTTGCAGGGCCGTGGCGATCTTTGCATGGCCTGGGGCGCCGCCGTCCACAAGTTGCATGATTGCCATGTGGTGCTCGTTCTCGTAGAACGCCCGGTAGAGCCTGAACAGCCATTGGCCTCTTTGGGTGTCGACGGCGGAGCGGTACTGAAGGTAGCCGAGCACGAACGCTACAAGCGCGAGCCCGAACGTCAAAATGGCTATCGCCACGAGCCACCAGGTGGCAAACGTTAGCCCGTCCATGCCTCTCAAGGGACCTGCCCTTAGTTGAGCAAACTAGTCCATTCGTTGTTGCAGGAGTGAGCAGCGCAGTTCAGACCGTCAGCATCTTGAAATCGGCGAGAAGCTGGTCGGCGTGGTCCTCGACGAGGACGCGGCCGTAGTGCTTGATGATGCGCCCGTCGGGCCCGACGAGCCACGTCTCGCGCGAGATGCCCATGTACTTCTTGCCGTACAGGTTCTTCTCCTTCCAGATGCCGAGCCGCTCCAGCGTTCCCTCGTCGGCGGTGAGCAGCGTGAAAGGGAGGTCGTACTTCTTGCGGAAGCGCTCGTGGCTTGCGGCGTCGTCGGCGGAGACGCCGTACACGTGCAGGCCGGCCTTCTTGAAGTCGGACCAGGCGTCGCGGATGCCGCAGGCCTCCTTGGTGCATCCGGGGGTGTCATCCTCGGGGTAGAAGTAGATGACAGCCGGGAGCTTCAGGTCCTTGTCCGTGACCGTGCGCGCCCCGTCCTTGAACGTGAATGCGGGCAGGGGCTGCCCTTGCTTGCTCTCCATGGCACTGCACGGTACCATGGGGCCAAGAAGATTGGCCTCGCGCCCTCACGCGGGCCGGGCCGCGCCGGAGCCGGCGGCGGGCTGGAGGCGGAACCAGAGGACCGTGCCCCAGACGAGCAGGTTCGCCACCTGGGCGGCCGCGAACACCCAGTTGCCGACGTGCAGCGAATAGACCAGCATGAGGGCTGCTGCGAGGTTCACCAGCACGAGGAATCGCCGGCTGATGTCGTCGGCGCGCCGCAGGCGGAGCGTGCGCAGCAGTTGGGGGACGAGCGACACGGTGAAGCCGAGCGAGGCGGACCAATTGAAGAGCTCCCACGGGTCCCAGGGCACGGCCGTTCGACGCCGGCGCCGGACTTAAGGGGAGTGCAGGGATGGGAGAAACGTGCAGGAGGAGAAGCAGAGCGGGCGCATGGAGGGCTTCAGCGACGGCGTCTTCGGCATCGCGATGACGCTCCTTGTGCTCGAGCTGCGCGTGCCCACGGACTCGGCGCGGCTGGCGCACGACCTCGCCGTCCTCGCGCCGAAGTACTTCGCGTTCGCGCTGAGCTTCGCGACCATCCTCATCATGTGGGTGAACCACCATGGCATCTTCCTCTACGTGCGCCGCTTCGACGCCCACATCCTGTTCTCCAACGGCCTGCTCCTCCTGTTCGTGACCTTCATGCCGTTCCCCACGGCGCTCCTGGGCGACTACCTCCTCACCTCGCAGGGGCGGGTGGCTGCGGCGGTATACGCCCTGAGCTTCGTCGCCATCAACCTGTCCTGGATCCTCATGTGGCACTCCATCCGCCACCGCCGCAAGGTCGTTGCCCCCCGCATCACGGACCACGACGTGCGCGCCCTCGACCGCTCCCTCGCCATCGGCCTTGGAGCCTACGTCGTCGCGGCGGCGTTGGCATTGGTGAGCGCCGTCGCCAGCGCCGCCCTGGTCCTCCTCATCGCCGTCTTCTGGACCGTGCAGGCGTTCCGGCGGCACGAGGTGACGCTCGCATGACCCAGTTCGAGCGCCACGCCTTTGTCTGCGTGACGGGCAGCGACTGTCCCCTCGACGGCCCCGCCGTGGAGATCCACAAGGCGATGAAGGCCGCCGTGACCTCACGCGTGATCTGCCGCAGCACCTCCGGTCCGCCCCACACATTCATCGCCACCGTGATGGCATGCATATCGACGACGCAATAGATGCAGTCGAAGCGCTCCTGCAGCGCCACGAAC
>JBHEMF010000141.1:251-4819 GCA_046352665.1 Thermoplasmatota archaeon | reverse complement strand
GTACTGGGGCGGCGCCAACCACAGCAGCGTCTGCACCGGTTCCGACGGCACGCACGTCTGCTCGAACCACCTCTTCGGCGACGGCTGGGACTGCGACCCCGACTACGTCGGTCCCTCCATCCAGCAGCCGGACCCCATCTGCGTGCCGCCGGCGAGCCTGAACCAGGTCTGCGTCACGTTCCCGCCCAGCGGCGTCTGCATCGTCGCCGACGGCGGCCCCGCGTACAGTTACGCCTGCGCTTTCCGCGACGGCCGCGTCGTGTCCTGCTCCAACACGTGGTACAGCCTCGTGTACGGGCCGGGCGACCACTGCCTCGGTGACCCGATCGGCTGACCTCGCCGACAGCACATTCACTCCTCCCCCCGCCGATTGCTTGAAGGCAGCGGTCGTGGGCGCCGACGTGGATGAGGATTCCGACGCCAAACGCATCATCGGGGCGGCCCAGGAGGTCCACCGCGAACTCGGCTCCGGCTTCCTCGAGTTGGCCTACGCGCGCGCCCTCGAGCTGGAGTTGGGGGCCCGCGGCATCCCGTTCGAGCACGAGGCATCCATCCCTCTCCTGTACAAGGGCATGTCCCTCGGCGTGCCGTTCCGCGCCGACTTCATCTGCGGCGACCTCGTCGTGGAGCTCAAGGCCGTTCCCATGCTGGGCCGCATGGAACGCGTGCAGGTCATGCACTACCTGCGCTGCACGGGTTTCCGGCGCGGGCTCCTTCTCAATTTCGGCCGGGAGAACCTGCAAGTGGAGCGCATCGAGTGGGCGCCGGGTTCCCGCGAGCCGGCGGTCGCTCGGGAAGGCGCCCCGTCGCAGGGGAGCGCTGAGCAGGCGGACTCCCTCAGACTTCGATGAACCAGCCGCGCAAGCGCGGAGCCGCACGATCGGGCGGTCCGCTACACCCTGCGTATGCTCGTCGGCTCCACGACGAAGCTGACGGCATCCCGCTCGGAGGGGTCGGCGAAGGCATGCATGCTTTCACTTTCGCATACCCCATCGGCGTCAGGGTCGTCACGCACTGCGTGGAGCCAACGGGCATACCAAACGTGCGGCACTTTCCGCCAAGTGGTGGATCCCCCCCAGTCGCGCTGTCTGGAACCGCCGCGCCTACGTGACGCGCCGCAGGCCCTTGTCCTCGGATTCGATGAGGTCGAGGACCTCTTGCAGCCTCGCCAGCCGGATGGGTTTCTGCAAAAGGGCGTAGGCTCCCGCGCTCACCACGGCGCGCACGCGCGCGTCGCCCGGGTCGAGCCCTGTCATCACGATCACTTTCGTCGAAGGGGAGTCGTGCAGGATCTGGATCGCGGCCTGGTCGCCTGACTCGCCCGCGAGGTCCACGTCGATGAGGACGACCCGCGGCTGCTTGGCGTGGAAGATCTCGAGGGCCGTCCTGGGGTCGGATGCGGTGACGGTCTTGCCGTAGGTGCCAAGGCGGTTCAGGACCGTCGTGAGGGCCTCCAGTACGGCCGGAGCGTCGTCCACGACAAGGATGAGCCCTATCATCGGCTGCGCCAGGCCGACCGGCCCTTCAAAGGCTTTCCGTGGATCAGTGGGCGTGCCCTTCGTGCCCGTGGCCTTCGTGGCCCTCGTCGGCGGCCTCGCCTTCCGGGGCGTCGGGCATGACGGGATAGACCTCGACGAGCTTCACGGCCTTCTTCTTGTCGGTGGCGAGTCGCAGGTCGCCCACCACGCGGAACTTCGCCATCATCCAGTTCTGGTCGAACTTCGCCTGGTCAGGGATCTCGACGGCGACGGCGTCGGCCGTGAGCTCGAACTTGGCCCCCTTAGGGAACAGCGAGTCGAGGACGGCCTGCACCTTGGACTTCTCGTCAGAGAGGACCTCGCGCACGACGTACTCGTACTTCAGGGGCTTGCCAGCCAATTCGTGGTTGAGATCGACGCGGACGCGGCCGCCGGCCACGCGCGTGATGGTGCCGCGGTTTCCCTCGTAGGTGAGCGTCATGCCGACCTCCGGCTGGACCTTCTGCGAACGGAACTGCGCCATCGGGACGTCACGGATCTTGGCGGCCTCGCGCTCGCCGTAGGCGTCCCTGGCGCCAAGCTCCACGGTGACGGCCTTGCCGGCCTGGCCGTGGCTGCGGATGTGCGACTCGAGGCCGGGGATGATCTGGTGCGCGCCCAGTGTCACGGTGAGGGGCTGGTAGCGGCGGTTGTCGCGGTGGATCTTGTTCTCCTTCGCGACGGACTCCTGCGAAGTCTCCACCATCTTGCCGTCCACCCAGAGGGTGTAGTCGAAGCGGACGACGTCGCCGTCTTTCAGGGCCATGCGTCGCCGACAGGGAGGGTCTAGATAACCCGAGCGCCGGGGGCTGTGCCCCTCTTGCGCCAACGTGCCATGGCCCACTGAAGACACTGAAGACACTGAACCGTGGATGTGCACTGCTTTGCCGATTGAACGTGAGGTGTGCGTGCCGTGAACGGTTATTGCTCCAGTGAGTTCAGTGGGCAGCTACGCGGGCGTGGAGAGAAACCAAATTCACTTGCCCATGAGCTTCATGACGCCAAGGACCACGAGGACCACGGCGACGACGGTCTGGATCACGGTCCCAACGATCGACTGCAGGACGTCGGAGACCAGGAGGAGGATGCCGAGGACCAGGACGACGATGGCCTGCGTCTGCGACCAGCCGAGGTGGCGCAGGAGGGCCATGATGCCGAGGACGACGAGGACGACGCCGATCACGAAGCCAAGGAAAGGGATGTGGATCCAGCCGAGAAGGAGCAGGGCGCCGAGGACGATGAGTGCCACACCGAGGATCTGGTCGTTGCTGGCTTTTGCCATGTCCCGCGCAGCGTTCCCCGTCACATGAGGCTTGGCTACGCGCACCCTGCGACGCCGTTCTCGGAGTCGTAGATGCAGGGACCGCCCTCGCTCTGGTAGAGGCTGGTGCGCGACGAGCGCAGGTGGTACGTCACGAAGTTGCCGGAGTTCACGAGCTGGCACTCATGGTCCGGCAGGCCGGAGAGCGTGTACGAGACGCCGAACAGCTTCGTCTGGACCGTGACCGAGTTGCCCCCCAGCACGGAGCCGCGGCATTGCTTCTCCGTGACCTTCGCCTCGACGGCGTAGTCCGCGAAGTACGCGATGGCCGCCGCGGCAAGGAGGAGGCCCACCACCGTGACGACGGCGAGGACGACGAGGCGGAACGGGCGCACGCGGCGGCAAAGGGCTGCGGGTCTTGGAGGTTGTGCGCGCGGCTACCGCGTCCGCTTCAGGCCTTGCACGAAGGCGAGGGTCTCGGGATGCCGCTGGAAGTGCCTGCGCACCGGTTCGAGGAGGACGTTCAGGGCGTCGGCGACCCCCATCTTCAGGTCGAGGGGGTGCAGCGCCCCGGAGCGGTACTCGGCCAGGAGCGCCTCGTAGCCGAGGTAGAGCTTGTTGCCGCCGAACTTCTCGGGCCGGTGGATCTCGAAGCGGGGCGGGCCGTCGCGGTGCAGGTCGGCAAGGCGCGGCCAGACGACGAGTCGCAGGAGGTCCAGGACCGGGTTGCCGTCCACTTCCTTGGCGGGGCAGTGCGCGGCCTTGAGCTTGCGCTTCACGTCCTCGGGTGCATCGTGGATGAAGATGCCCGAGTCAGGGTCCGACTTGGACATCTTGCCCTCGATCATCTGCTGGCTTGCGAACCGGTGCTGCGCCTCCACCATCGCCTCCGCCTCGGGGACACCTTTGGCGAGCTCGGCCTGCAGGAGTGCCACGAACTGCTGGTTGGCAAGCATGGCGGCTGCCCCCTTCGGCCCCATCCCCTTCGGAACGGCGGCGCCCTGCGCCTCGCCGGGGTCCATGCGGCCTGGGCCCTTGAGGCTGGGGACGAGCGGCGTGTGGATGGCGACTGGCGGCTTGCGCCCAAGATGTCTGCTGACATCTCGGGCCAGCATGTGGGCGTGCCGCTGGTCGAGCCCGCCGTACGCAACGTCGATCTCCATGAAGAAGATGTCCGCCACCTGCATGGCGGGGTAGAGGAACTTCGACATGTCGCCGTCGCCCTCGTCCTCGGCGCGGCCCATGATGGTCATGGCGCGCCGCATGCGTGCGAGTGTCGTGTTCTTGAGGACCCGCACGACGGTGGCCCAGTAGCCGGGGTCGGCGGCGAGGTCGTTGGCCCAGACGTAGCGGACGGACGACTTCGGCACGCCGAGCGCCTCGAACGCCTCCATCATGTACCGGCCGCACGCCTGGATGGCCGCGAGGTCGCCGCCCAATTTGTCGTTGATCTGGGCGTGCCAGTCGGCAAGGAGGATCGTCGTGTCGAAGCCGGCGGCGGTGAGGCGGCGCACCATGTCGGTGCAGACCATCCAGCCGATGTGGGCCGTACCGCTGGGCTCGAAGCCAACGTAGGCCTTCGGGCGCTTGCCTTCCTCGGCCGACTGGACCAGCGCCTCGAGCTCCGGTTGGCCCACGACTTCGGCGGCGGCGTCCACGATCGCAGCCAGGCGGGCGTCCACGGCCCGCGCAGGCGGCCTCCGCTTAAATCGCTCGGTGGTCATGCGCGGGCGTGGATGCCCAAGAGCCGGCCTGGCTCGTGCGCGTGGTCCTGGTCCTTGTCCTGGTCG
>JBHEMF010000141.1:0-241 GCA_046352665.1 Thermoplasmatota archaeon | reverse complement strand
GGCTCTTCCTCGGCTAGCCGTTTCCGGGGAAGACATAGACTGCGACGTCGAGGAGGATGGGCTCGTCGAACTGGGGGTGCTGGATGTGCACGCGGGAGATGGCGGGCTCGACGTTGGCCTGGGCAGGAAGGGCTGGGCCGTAGTCGAGGAAGAGGTCGCGGTAGCCCAGCATGAGGAGGTTGTTCACGAGCTTCAGGCCCTCCAGGCGCTCGGTGTCCGCGGTCTTGTTGGTGCTGTACAG
>JBHEMF010000140.1:0-4826 GCA_046352665.1 Thermoplasmatota archaeon | reverse complement strand
GACAGGGCTGAGACTGGTCGGGTTGGACGATCCCGACGGCCAGCACGCCACGGCGGCCGAAGAATCGGGGCAGCCCGTAGCTCGCCTGCTCTTGGGTCACCCCATCGGGAAGGGCCACCTTCTGTTCGACCCACGTGGCGCCGCCGTCGTTCGTGGCGAACAGACCCCGGGTGCCGAATCCGAAGTTGTCGGCCGAGAATCCATGGGTCGGGTTGGTGAAGCGGAGCGCGTTGCCGACGAGCGCCGACACCGCAGCGGACGCCACCGGTAGGCCGCGCGTGAGGTTCCTGCGCCCGCCGTCCACGACCGCCACGTCGTCCTCGATGCGGATGCCGATCCCCTCCGCTTCCTTCGGGCAGGCCGCGTAATCGGGGTTGAAGTAGAGGCCGGGCTCGACGGTGAGCACCATGCCCTCGCGCAGCTTGCGCGGCGTGCCGTCCAGCTCGGTGAGCCCGCCGGCGTCGTGCACGTCGAGGCCGAGCCAATGGCTGGTACCGTGCATGAAGTAGCTGGCAGAGCGCTTCGCCTTGAGGGCTTCCTCGTAGGGGCCCTCGACGTAGCCCAGATCGACCAAGCCGGCGGTGAGCGTCTCGAGGGCCGCCTCGTGCGGCGCCAGGAACGCGTTGCCAGGCCGCACTTTCGCCATCGCCGCCTTGTGCGCCGCAAGCACGAGGTCGTAGAGGCGCTCCTGCACGCGCGTGAAGGCGCCGCCCACCGGGTACGTGCGCGTGATGTCGGACGTGTAGTAGCCCCACTCGCAGCCGGCGTCGATGAGGAACGGCTCGCCCGTCCGCAATTCGTCGCGGTTCGTGACGTAGTGGAGCACGGCGGCGTTCGGGCCGCAGCCGCAGATGGACGGGTAGCCGTTGCCGGTGCTGCCGTGGTGGCGCGCATGATACCCGAACGCAGCCTCGACCTCGTGCTCGCGGCCGCCCGGCCGGATGGCGGCGGCGGCGCGCAGGTGCGCTGCGACACCGAGGTCGCAGGCCTTCTGCAGCATGCGCATCTCCTCGGCGTCCTTCACGAGGCGCATCTCGTGCAGGAGGACGCGGCCGTGCGGCGGCGGGACGCGGCGCTTCGCCCGGCGGGTCGGCTTGGCCTCGGGGCCGCCGGGACGACGGGCCACCGGCTCAGCCACGAGGCGACGGCCGGCGGCTTTCGCGACGCGGCGCTGCACGTGCGGCTCGTGCGACGACACGGCATGCACCTTGTCGCGGCCCAGGATGCCGGGCAGGCGCTGCGACAGTTCACCGAAGGGCAAGGCGCGGTCGATGCCAAGCGTCTCCTCGGCCCGCTCCACGCCGAGGCGCCGGCCGGTCCAGATCTCGGCTTCCTTGCGCCGCTCCCGCACGAAGATGGACGTCGCACCGCTGCCGCCGCGCAGGACGAGGACGGCCTGCGGCTCGTCGAGGCCCGTGAGGTACCAGAAGTCGCTGTGCGGCCGGAACAGGAAATCGACGTCGTTGCTGTACGTGTGCGTGGGGTGGGTCGCCACGACCAGCGTGTTGCCGTCGCCGAGGCGCCGCGCGAGCTCCCGCCGCCTTCGCCGGTAGGACGCGAGCGCCACTTGGGGGGGCGGTCCGACGTCGAGGTCGGCGAAGTCCACGCGCTCCAGATGGGGGCCTGCGATTTCAGGGATTCGACGCCAGGTCCCCAAACTTGCAGAGCGTCCCTCATGCGACGGTGTGGGCTTGTCCCCATTCGAGGAGAAGGGCCCGCCGTCCGCTGCGGGACTCGTACCGGTCGCGCGTGAGGCCGGGGTACTCGCTGTGGATGGGTACCAGGAGCTTGGGCCGCAA
The DNA here is from genome assembly GCA_046352665.1 of Thermoplasmatota archaeon. Classification (GTDB taxonomy): domain Archaea; phylum Thermoplasmatota; class E2; order JACPAO01; family JAHFTW01; genus JAHFTW01. The sequence continues at coordinate 3,027 of JBHEMF010000140.1, read as the reverse complement.
CTCGTCCAGGATGTGGTGCAGGTCCTCCTCGCTGACGTGGCCGCTTACGTGCGTGCGCTTGGGCAGGTGGTCCGGGGCATTCAGGTTGAAGGCCCGGAGCCAGCGCTGCAGGCGGAACAGGTCCTGCTCCATGTCGTCGTTGTGCGGCTGCGTCTGCGAGTGGATGTAGAGTCCGCCGGCCTTCGCGGGGTCCGGGAAGAGGTCGAACAGGTTGTTCATGGTGAAGAGGTTGAGCGACAGCAGGTATTGCCCCGCGTCGGCGCGGACCATGTCCGGCGTCACCACGTGCGGGTCGCCGAACGGCACCGGGGTGACGAGCCGTTTCTTGCTCCCGACCTTCTCCCAGACGCCGCCCAGCATGCGGAACTCCCAGTCGAAGAGCTCGCGGGCCGCGAGGTCCAGCCACTGGCCGTCCGGGATGCCGATGCGCTCCATCGCAAGGGTCGCCTTGTCCGTGACCGGGACCGTGCCGCGCTTGTCGAGGATGCCGTGCTCGGGGGAGCGCAGGAAGACGCCGAGGTTGGGGTCGTGGCGCCAGTCGGGCAGGTCGTCGCGGCCGGTGTTGCGCAAGGAGTCGATGACGTGCGCCTGCTTCGGGGCGATGAGTAGCCGGCGCCCCACCTGGCGGGCGACCCGGTGCAGGCTGCGCAGGCGGTCGAGGTCGCGCGGGGGGTAGCCCACGGCGACGAACGCCGGCCCGCCTCTGGCATCGTGCTCCTCGACGAGCCTCTTCACCTGGTCGCCGACCTCGACCTCCCGGTCCGTCTCGTTGTGGTGGCCGTGGCCGCCGGCGCGGACGTTCGTGCCCTCCATGATGAGGACGTCGGGCTCGACGGCGGCCTTGAGGAAGCGCGCCGTCTTCTCCGGTTCGAGGCCGTGCGACCGGAAGTCCCCCGAGTACACCACCTTCGTGTCGCCGTCCGTCATCACGAAGGCGCTGGCACCCTGGATGCTGTGGTCCACGTCGAAGAACTCGACGTTCCATTTCCCCGTGCCGAGGGCGCGGCCGTCGGTGACCAGCGGCCGGCGGCGGATGGCGTCGTCCTTCTGCCGCATCTCGCCGATGCCGCCGTCGTCCTTGCGCTCATAGGAGGCCCGCGCCGGCACCTGCAGGAAGTCGTAGTCCCAGCCCCGCGACGTCGTGGTCTCCATGCTGTCGAGGGTGGCAAGTGTCTGGCGCGAGGCCGCGACGGGGACGTCCGGGCGCACGAGGCCGAGGAGTCCGCAATGGTCGATGTGGGCGTGGCTCACGAGCACTGCGTCCACGGGTGCAGGCCCGGGAGCGCCCCCGAGGTCGCCGCGGTAGAGGCGCGCGAGGTCGCCGGCCCAAGGGAGGAGCCCGAGTGCTGCCTGGTCCCGGACGGCGGAGTGGGTGCGCGGCTGCAGGAAGGTGTCGAAGTAGTCGTTCCATCCGGCGCGCCTCGTGAAGTCCTCCTCGGCAAACGACCTCTTGCCCGTGACCGGGTCCCGCTTCATCGTCGATGTGGCGCCGAAGCGCTTGCCCAGGTCGAGGAAGACGCGCAGGCCAGGGGCTTCCAGCAGGAACGCGTTGCCGCCGATCTCGCCCACACCGCCGTAGCCGGTGAGCGTCGCAGCCATGCCGGCTCCAGGAGGAACGGGGGAAAAGCCGTTTGCACCCCCGGAAGCGGGCACGGCCTGCTGCCGGTCCAAACCGTTATCAAGAGGACCCTTGTCGCGCGCTCATACGGGCCCTGCCCGGTGAGTCTCCATGGGAACCGGAACCCCCTCCCTCCGCGGCGGCAAGCGAACGCACATGCGCTGCCGCCGGTGCGGCCGCCACGCCTACCACATGCAGAAGAAGCGCTGCTCCTCCTGCGGCTTCGGCGCCACGGCGAAGTTGAGGAATTACAGGTGGGCGAAGGCCCACTGAGAAACGGCCTGCGGCCGTTTCTCAGGAAACGTTCCCGGACTCTGGGGCCCTCCGGGCCCCAGGCCCCTCGGAGGACGAGGGGACCGGTCGCGCTTTGGGCCCGCCTCGCGTTCCCAAACGCTCGGCGCGCCGTCGCGCGCTGACGCGCGCCTGCCGGTCCCCGAGGCCGATACGATCCGCAATCCAAGCCGATGGAATGCCGAGACATTTACGGGTCAAGGCTGTTGGCCCGTTCACGCAAGGGTAGCCAAGTCTGGTCAACGGCGCAGGACTTAGGATCCTGTCCTTCGTGGTTCCCAGGTTCGAATCCTGGCCCTTGCACTACTCGTCCTTGTCGCGGCGGCGCCGCGCCACGACCAGGATGATGAGGAGTGCCGCGAGGAGCAGGCCCATGCCGGCGAGCCCCGCCACGGCGTTGCTGCTTGCGGCGGCGGACGAGCCCACGGCGACCGGTCCGCCGTCGCGCGAGACCGCCGATTTGCCGGGCACGAAGTGCGTACCGTCGGTGACACTGAGCGTGCATTCGGTGCCGCCGCAACCGGGGACCGGCTTGCAGGCGTCGCCCACGCCGTCGCGGTCGAGGTCGGACTGGTCGGCGTTGGGGACGTCCACGCAGTTGTCGGCGCCGTCGCGGACGCCGTCCGCGTCGCGGTCGCCGTCGCAGAGGTCGCCGACGCCGTCGTGGTCCATGTCGGCCTGGTTGGCGTTGGCCACGGTCGGACAGTCGTCGTTGCGGTCACCGATGCCGTCGCCGTCGGAGTCGAACGCGGCGACGCCGTCGTCCACGCCGTCGCGGGGCGGGTCCGTGTCATGCGTGCCCGGTTGCGGCAGCTCCTGCGAGGGGGGGCATGGTTCCGACGCGACCGTGATGGTCGCGGAGGACGAGGACTGGAGGCCGTTGAGGTCGGTGACGGTGAGGGTGACGAAGTAGGTCCCGGCGCTCGCGTAGGTGTGCGTCGGGTTCTGCATGCCGCTCGAGGTGCCGTCGCCGAAGCCCCATGCCCAGCCGACGATGGCGCTCGGCATGCGACTGCTCGAGTTCGAACAGTCGCAGGGGGAGATAAAGCAGGCGGTCGTCGACGCGTCGATTGCGGAGTTGCCGATGAACGTCGTGCAGCCGCACCGGATTCTCCACC
>JBHEMF010000139.1:0-4875 GCA_046352665.1 Thermoplasmatota archaeon | reverse complement strand
CCTCCGCCCCACCGGCCGCACCGACCGGGACGAGGTGAAGGGCGAGCGCGAGCTGTTCTCGATCGCCGTGGGAGAACGGGTTGCCGATGACGTCGCCTGGCGCTACCGCGACGGGGCGCTGGCCGGGCTGGCCGGCGGCGCCGCCCTCGCCCTCGTCCTGCCCGCGCTCTGGGCCAGCCACGCGGCGGCGAACTTCGGCGGCGCGCAGGGTTTCAGCGGGCAGGCCGGCTCGACGTGCACCGCTTGCCACCAGCCGCCCCACCCAACGCAGGACGATGCGGTCGCCCATCTCGAAGGTCTCCCCGAGTCTTGGCTGCCCGGCTCCGTCTATCCCCTCACGGTCCGCGTCACGGGCGGTCCTGCGGCCCTCCCCGACCCCCAGGCGCAGGGTGGCTTCGACCTCTCCACCGACGGCGGGGCCCTCGCCGGCGACCCGGCGCAAGCTGGCGCGTTCCGCGACCCGTCATCGCACGAGGTCACGTACACGGCGGCGGGAACGCACCAGCGCGAGTGGCGCGTGACGTGGACTGCACCCAACCTTGCGACGCGCCCGTCGCCCATCCATCTCTGGCTCGCGGTCCTCGCCGCCAATGGCAACCACGTGATAGCGGCCAACGCAAGCGACGGCGGCGAGACCTTCGACGCAGCGGCGTCCCTCGTCGCGACGGTGGCGCCGGATCCCTTGGCCATGGACCTGTGGCACGCGCTTCCTCTCGCGCCGCCCGTCGCCCACGCCCTTTTGGAGCCTGGCGGTGCGTGGGTAGTGGAGGGAGCGCACATGGACGGCAACGCCACGTCGCTCCTCTTCCGCCTGGACGACGGCCCCTGGCAGGTCCGCGCCACCGGCCGCGAATGGCGCGTCATCCTCCCATCTTTGGAGGGCATGCACCAATTCTCGTACCGCTCCGACGGCGACGGCCGCAGGTCTCCATTGCAATCGCTCGACGTCGGCGCAGGCAGGTCCGACTCGCCGGCCGGCCACGCAGCCGCAGCACCCGCGATCCCCGCCCTCGCAGTCATCCTCGCCGCCGTTTTCCGCAGGAACCCGACATGACGCCCACCGCCGCCCTCGCCTCCGCCGCCCTTGCCTTCGCCCTGTTGGCTGGATGTTCAACGCCTTCCGCCCCAGCCGCGGAGACGACAAGTATCACCGTCGCCTTCTCCGACTCCGCGCAGACGGCCAGACTGCCCTTCGGCCCCCATGCGGCCCAGTCCCACTACGACGGCACGTCGGCCACGCATCCCGCGTTCTACTCGGCCTTCGACCAGCTCGCGCAATGGGCCGGGGCGGGCCACACCCTCAAGCTCGAGCCGCCGACGCAGTACGGCTTCTGCCTCGACCGCATCGACGACCGCCCGGCGCCCGGCGGCTGCGAAGGTGGCGCCGTCGGGTACTGGAACCTCGCCGTGGACGGCGCAAACGCCACGCTCGGCATGGACCAGGTCGAACTCCGCCCCGGCGATTCCGTCGTCTGGACACTCGTGCCACTCGCGAGCGCATCACGCGCTCCCGACGCCCCTTCCCCCGCAACCGCGGCAGGCAGCCCCGCGCCGGTGCTCGCCGTCACCGTCGATCCCGTTCCCGCCACGCGCAACACCACCGTCACCGTCCACGGCTCCCTCTCGCACGCGGCCATCCTCTCCTTGGACCTCTCGGGCACGGCTCTGCCCTCGCTGCACGCCGCCGGCGCGTGGAGCACCATCGTGGCCCTCCCTCTCGGCAGGTCGAACCTCACCGTGACCGCCGACGACGGCCGAGGCACCGCGACCGCGACGGCCCGGCTCGTGCGCGAGGCGAAAGGGACGATGCAGGTGGATTTCCGCGGCGTCCCCGGCCACGACGCGCATGACGACGCCGTCTGGTTCGACCCCGATTCCTTCCCCGCCGCCTCCTACTACGAGGGCCAGCCCGTCGCCCATCCCGCCTACGCGGACGTGCACGACCTCATGGCCGCGTGGTCCGCCCAGACCGGTGTGGCCGTCATCTACAAGGCGCACCCGACGTTCGGCCAGCAAGTGCTGCAGATCGACGGTGTGGGCGACCCCACCATGAACTCCGCCGCCTTCTGGTGCTACAAGGTGGACGGCACCGCCGCGGCGCTCGGCATCACCGAGGAGGAGTTCCACGACGGCGACGTCGTGTCCTGGAGCCTGGGCACGGTGTGCTGAACGCCGGCGCGGACATCCACCCACGCCGGGTGCGGCTTGAAATAGCACCACCCATGTTGCCCGTCATGGAGACCACGTCCTCCAAGCCAGGCCTGTTCACGTTCGCCCAGCGCCCCCCGCCGACCGGCACCGGTCCGTGGGAGAAGGTCGCCAACCTGCTGCGGCAGACGGGCTTCATCATCCTCGTGGGCGGCGGCCTCTCCCTGCTCACCAACATCCTCCTCTACTGGCAGTACACGACCCTGGCCTACCCCGGTGCCAGCATGTTCGGCGTCATCTGGACCCTCGCTTGGGCCGCGGCCGGCCTGTTCTGGGTGAGCTTCACCTACTTCCACTGGTGCAACCGCGACGTCCGCGGCTGGAAGCATGCGCAGGCCATCGGCATCGTGCTCGTGGTCCTGGGCGGCCTCGGCGCCGTCGGCGGGCTCATGGCCTTCTCGGCCTACGGCCTCATCTCCGCCTTCGCTCCCGTGCTTGGCACCTGGTTCCTCATCTCGACGCTCGTGGGCCTCCTCACGTCTGCCGCGTACCTCTACTTCGGCATCCAGATCCTCACCAACCGCACGAAGGCCCAGGCGGCCTTCCCCGTGGGGACAGCACCGCCGCCGGGCATGACGCAGTGAGTTCGCCGGAGCAGGGAACCACTCGAGTTTCGCCGGTGCATCCGCAAGAGCACAGATTTCGTGCATTCCGTGGTTTCCGTGGCTAACGCAGTCAAGCCGTCCGCACCGTCGTCTCTTTCGACTCGAACTCGGCGTCCAGCTGCCGGCCGTTCACCTTGAGGCGCTGCAGGCCGTTGCGGGCGGAGAGCGCTGCGTCCTTGGGCACCGTGAAGCCGGCCTCGTGGCGGTGCACGACGATCTCCTGGATGGCGTGGTCGGGCAGGCGCGTGGACTCCTGCACGAGCCGGTGCAGGCGGTACGCGCTCAGGCCGTCGTCGGCGCCGGAATTCACGCGGACGTGCACGTTGCCGTACTTGTCGGCAAGCTCGTCCCAGTCCGTCTTGCGCTCGACGCGGTCGGGCCGGCCGGCGGGGTCGGCGGGCGGCTCGGCGAGCTTGATCTCGCGGCCGATGAGCATCTCGATGCGCTTCAGGACCGGCTTGTCGTCGAGGCTCACGAACGAGATGGACTTCCCCTTGCGGCCGGCGCGCCCCGTGCGGCCGATGCGGTGCACGTAGATCTCCGGCTCCATCTCGGGCAGGTCGAAGTTGATGACGTGGGTGATGCGGTCGATGTCCAGGCCGCGCGCGGCCACGTCGGTGGCGACGAGGACCTTCACCTTGCCGTCCGCGAAGTCGGCCAACACGCGCTCGCGCTTCGATTGCGGCAGGTCGCCGTGGATGGCCTCGGCGCGGTAGCCCCAGCGGTTCAGGTCGTCCACGAGGCGGTCGCACATCATCTTCGTGGCGCAGAAGATGAGGACCAGGTCCTGCTCGGGCTCGTTGTCGAGCACGCGGGTGAGCGCCCAGTGCTTGTTGCGCCGGCCGACGGCGTAGTACACCTGCTCGATCTCGGGGACCGTGAGCTCGTCGGCGGAGACGCGCACGGTCTCGGGGCTCACCATGAAGCGCCGCGCGAGGCCCTTGATCTCCTCCGGCATCGTGGCGGAGAAGAGGAGCGTCTGCCGGTGGTGCTTGCCCGGCATGGACTTCAGGATCTTCTCGACGTCGGGCAGGAAGCCCATGTCGAGCATGCGGTCGGCCTCGTCGAGGACCAGGAGCTTCGTCTGGCCGAGGTCCAGCGTGCCGCGCTCCATGTGGTCCATGATGCGGCCGGGGGTGCCCACCACACAGTGGACGCCTTCGCGGAGGGCCTTCTCCTGCACGTCGTAGCCGGTGCCGCCATAGACGCACACCACGGAGAAGTCGCGGCCTTGCCCGTACCGCTCCAGTTCCTCCGTGATCTGCAGCGCGAGCTCGCGCGTCGGCGCCAGGATGAGGCCCTGCACGTGCTTGGCCTTCGGGTCGTACGTCTCGATGATGGGCAGCCCGAAGGCGGCCGTCTTGCCGGTGCCGGTGCGCGCCTGTCCGATGACGTCCTTGCCCTGCAAGAGGAGCGGGATGGTCCGTTCCTGGATCGGTGTGGGGTGCTGGAAGCCGATGCGGTCGAGGGCCGCGATCGTGGTGGCGCTGAGCTTGAGGTCGGCGAACGTGGTCTTCAGGTCGACGACCTTCGTCGCCGTCGGGTCCACCTTGAGCCTGTCTTTTGGATGGGGCATGGTTGCAACTGCCGCGTCCTTTGCCATCCGGACGAGTCGGTGTCCGGGCGGACGGGGCCCCACGCGGCGGGGGTTCCTATTCGATGCGGCCACAAGGGGGACGGTGAAAAGGGTTGTGCCCGCGGGCAGCGGTTTTTCCTGATTCCCGCGATGTGGCGGAACCACGAATTGCATGATTTTGCACGAAACCGGAACGGTTGCGTCCGTGGAATTCGTGAGATTCGTGGTTCCATCGGGCGCGTTACGCCGTGACAGCAATGGGCTCGGTGGCCACCACCGACCTCATCTGGGTCGCTGCGGCCTTCGGCACGACGCCGGGGATGGGCAACGCGAAGCAGAACGCCGAGCCCAGGCCCGGCCCGTCGCTCTCGCACCAGGCGCGGCCGCCGTGGCGCTCCACGATGCCGCGCGAGATGTACAGGCCGAGGCCGCTGCCGTTCACGTTGAAGCGCGCCGTGTCATGCACCTGGCTGAAGGGCGCAAAGA
>JBHEMF010000138.1:0-4921 GCA_046352665.1 Thermoplasmatota archaeon | reverse complement strand
CTCCGAGAATCTCGTGCTCGGCAAGCTCGAGGTCCACGCCGTCCACGGCCTTGAGACCGCCGAAGCGCTTCGCCACCTCGAGGACTGCCCGAGCTGCGGTGAAGCCGTCCGCGAGCTGGCCGACACGCTGAAGGGCGCAAAGGAAAACGTGCACGCCGTCGTCTTCGATGGTGTGATCACGCAGCGCCTCCTCGACATCGCGTCCGAGAAGAAGATCGCGACCGTGGTCGGCGTCAAGATGGGGAATGTCACGAAGGTGCCCGACTCCGTCGAGATCCTCACCCGCGACGATCTGCAGTAAGTCGGTGAAAGGTCCTGCACGAGCATAGCGAGTGCGGGTGTTTTCACCGACGCTCAATGCTTTCGCGCCGCAGCGCGAACGCTTTGACCATGCGCCTTCGTCAAGGATCTGCCGGGGTCGAGCGAAAGCGAGACCCGACCCCGCGCACCCTCGACGGTTTCCAGAACGCCAAGCGCTGCACCCGTTCGCAGAACCCAGCGCCAGCCACACGCAGGGGCACATTCGCCCCTGCGCTTGACCGACGTCACGCCCTTCTCCTCCTTCTCCTCGTCCGTTTTTTGGTGCGCCGTGAGCCTGAGAGGCACTCCGCAGGGGCGGACTTGGCCCCGGATTGCCATAAATTGGTTGAAAATCGTGCTCCGCCTCCAAAGTCGTGTCTGCGCCCCTCGTCGCGGTTCCACAGGAAATAAACCTGTTGCGTCGGAGGCTATTTCCTGTTCAAAAGCCCCTAAGAGGGGGTGATGAGTCGATTTTTTCCAGCCGACTTACGAGCAGTCTTGACATCGTTCATCCAACCTAAACTGGCGTAGTGACTCGAACATGGGTACAAAATGGCGCTTTTTAAGGCTAAATTATATAACGTGCGGTTTGGCTTCCAGACATGGGATGCACAAGGACGAGCTGCTGCAGCTTCACAGCTTGCTCTGCCAGATGAAGCGCTACTTCGAGGACTGTGGCCTTCCGCTGGTGGGTGAGTTCGGGGAATACGACGCCTTGCAGGTGTCGCCCCAGCACATCCACAAGTCGAAGACCGACCACAAGCGGGCCGTGTTCCTGCTGGGCAAGGGCCTGGCGGACGTCGTCATGACGGGGAACCCGGACCACCAGGCACGCCTCAGGGAGCGCTTCCTTCGCTTGGCCACGGCGGCCACGTCGGACGACGAGGACATGGAGGAGAGGGCCTCCATGGACCCCCGCGACCGAAACCTGCCGGCCTTCGCGATCGCTGCCTTGAGCCACTAGGGCTCTGGGACGGCGAGGCAGTCCATGGCCGGGCCATCGCGGGCCAGGCTCGCTAAACCGGTTTTGACGCCGCCGCTAGGGCACTCCGCGGATTGGAACGCGCCTACAGAGGGCGGCCCATCTTCACGGCGTCCGAGCCGTCGCTGTAAACGTGCGTCTCCAGCCCCTCGGGGGCAAACCCGTGCCGGGAGTAGAACACCTGCGCCTTCTGGTCGTCGGCGCGCACCTCGAGGGAGAGCCTGTAGGCCCCCTGCCGGGCCATGTGGTCGCGCACGTTCTTCAGGAGTGCCGAACCGATGCCTTCGCCGCGGCGCTGGGCATCTACGGCGAGTGCCAGGAGATGGCCTTCGCACGACTGCTGGTCCGCGAGGGCGAAGCCCACGATGCGGTTCGTGGGGATGTCGCGGACCACTAGGAAGGTGCCTTCTTTCGTGCGGGCATGGTGCGCCAGCCAGTCGGCGTCGTACTGCTCCTGCAGCGCCCGGTACGCCAACCAGGCCACCGGATCCAGGTCCCCGTCGCGCACCGGCTCGACGACAAGCATGACCGGCACTCGGTGCCCCGGATAGACATAGCTTTGCCCCGGGTTCCCTGGGCCCGGCTTTAAGGGCTTATAGCGCCGCCTGCCAGCTTGCGCCCCTCCGGGCCGCGCGGCTAGACGGTCAAGGAAAGGCGGGCAAGCTCCCGCTCGCCGTCGAAGACGCGCAGGAGATAATTCCCCGCGGGGAGTCCGGAGCGCAGGGCGATGCGGTCGCCCGTCTGCAGTTCGCCGTTTGGGATCTCCAGGTACACGTCGGCGTGGTCGGCGCCGGCGCTGTCCACGAACTGCACCTTCAGGCTCTCCCACTTGAGGCCGCCGTGCTCGGCCACGACCTTGAACGCCGGGGCGCCGTCGGAGACCTGCTGCAGGGAGACCGAGGGCGGCGACGTGTCCACGAAGGCGAAGAAGAGGAGGGCGGTCACGCCGGACGCGACGAGGACGAAGGTCGCGATGACCATGAGCGGCGAGGCCGCCTCGTCCTGGCGCAGGTCCACGCACCCTGCACGTCTGCTGCCGTCTTGGGCTTTTGGAACCTGCCCACCGGCGCCTTATTCACGGCGCCGGCGATGGCCGCGCGTGGCTTTCCAGGAGCATTCACGCGTCTGGGAACGCGTGCCATCCGAGCCGCCGCCCGCCCCGCCATCGTCGCCGTCGTCGCCGTCGTCGCGGTGGGGCGCGCCGCCCGGCCACTGGCGACCGCTTGCGACTTGGTGGCTGCTGGGGACGATGGGCGCCGTCTTCATCCTGCAGTACATCGTCGAGTCCTACGTCAACCAGGGCGGCGGGGGAATCGTCTGGCCGACACGGATCGGCCCCGTCGGCCGCGACTGGTACACGTTCCTCTTCGCCATCGGCACCGACTGGCCCTGGCGGCCGTGGACGCTCGTGACCTCCACCTTCTCCCACGCCAGCATCACGCACATCCTGTTCAATGGCCTGTTCCTCTTCTCGTTCGGTCCAAGCGTCGAGCGGCTCCTCGGCCGCAAGCGCTTCGTCCTCCTGTTCCTGGCCGGAGGCGCTCTGTCGGGGGTCCTGCAGGCGCACCTCGAGTCCTGGGCCGTGTCGCACTCGCTCTGGCATCCCGCCTCCCTTGCCCTCGGCGCCTCGGGGGCGCTCATGCTCATCTTCGGCATCCTCATGGTCCTCACCCCCAAGAGCACCATCTTCCTCATGCTCCTCCCCATCCCGGTGCCGCTCTGGATCGCCGGCATCGGGTATGCGGCCCTGGACGTGCTCGGCGTCCTCGCCCCCGGCGACAGCGTCGGCCACTTCGCCCACCTGTCCGGCATGGCGCTCGGCCTCGGCTACGGCTGGTGGGCAAAGGAAGATTTGCGGCGGCGCGGGTTGCGGGTCGTGGCGGCGCGGTGAGGTTTCACCGTCCTTATCGACAGGGAGAAATGGACCGTTCGTGCTATCATAGCACGAGAGCATGAAGACCGTCACCCTCGACGACGAGGCCTACGAGCTGCTGCGCGGGGCGCGCCTTGTGCCCAAGGAGTCGTTCAGCAGCGTCGTGAAACGGACGTTGGGCATGCGCCCCAGATGGGAGGATTCGGCCGGGACATGGTCCGGCAAGACCGACGACGACGTCCGCCGCCTGCGCGAAGACTCGGATGAGACGTTCGGCTGGACGAATCCCCGATGATTGTCGCCGACACCAGCCTGCTGGTGGCCCACCTGCGGGGTTCAGCGAATGCCGCACGTTTCCTCAAGGCACAGGAGGAGGTCGTGGCCCCGGCGCTCGTGGCGTGGGAACTCTGGAAAGGCGCGCACAACGTCTCCGAGGAGGCAGGCGCAAGAGACGTTCTTTCACGCTGCGTTGTGGAGCCGTTCTCCGCGGCAATGGCGGAGACCGCCGGCGCAGTGCATCGCCAGATGGAACGCGCGGGAAAGCGCCGCGGCACGTTGGATCTGCTCATTGCCGCCCACGCTCTCCACCGTGGCGTCCCCATCGCGACTTTGGACCGGGACTATGAAGGAATCCATGGTCTGAAGGTCGTGCGCGTCAAAGCATGATTGCGAGAAGTTCGACGGGCATATTCACGGGCCAGCGCCCGGTTTCCCACCAGTGCCACGTCGTCTTGCCCGAGCAGCCGCAGCAGGAGAACCAGGGACGGCGTGACCCTTGGCAGGCGTTTTACCGCGGCCACGAACAGGTTCGTGTCCAGCAAGAATGCCTGCGATCTCGCGGCGCGCCACCTCGTCCGCTTCGCCTCTGGCCTCCCGGGCGATGCGCTCGATGTCAATCCCCTTCAGCTCCTCGTGCAGCCGCCGCGCCACTGCGGCCGCATCGACGCTCTCCAGGACGAGCCGGTCGCCCAGCCGCAGGGCAAGCATCCGGCTCCCGGGCAAGAGGCCAAGCCCGTCCCGCAAGGCCTTGGGCAGGACGACACGGCCCAACTTGTCGATCGTGATGATGTCCACGAATGGCAAATATAGCAAGATTGCCATAAGAGCTTTCCTCCATGCCGGTTGAGGTGCCGCCTAGCTGAAGAAGGGCGTCGAACGGGCCTTGGCCTGTACGGTCCCCACCGTCGCCGCCTCGAAACCGTAGAAAAGACGTAACGACGCTTTCCGCGCGCTTTCCGCCCTACGTCGCGATGAGGAGGCTCACCATGAGGAACAGGATGCCGGCCAGGGCGGCGGTCACGGCGGACATGACGAGGATGCCCACCACCTCGCTGACCGCGGCCTCGTCGAGTTCTCGCATGCCCTACCGTTGGGCGACGGAGGCCAACAGGTGCGCGGACGGAGCGTCCGTTTCCCGCCTTCGGATCATTCTGGGATTCGGCCGCGCAAGACATACACGAGAAAACCGAACAGGAGGAGGACCAGAAGCAGTACGAGGGGCATGACAAGGCGGAAAATCCAGCCGCCCCAGAAGCCGCTGGCACGGATGGCGGCGACGGCGGCGACACCACCCATAACGACCGCACCGGTGAAAAAGCCAGTCCAGAAGCGGTTCACGTGCCGTCCATGGTCAAGCCGACGAAGGCCCTGCTGGTCTGCCGCTAGCAGGAAGAATTGGGGACGGGGACCGGTTCGTCCTAGACGAACTTGTGCTGGGCAACGAGGCCATTCGTGATGGTGTAGCCGACAGTCAAGGTGTCCTTCGA
>JBHEMF010000137.1:0-4925 GCA_046352665.1 Thermoplasmatota archaeon | reverse complement strand
CAACAATGCCGGTTGCCACGACCGCTGCGAGCTCGTGCCGACCGTCGTCGTCTATCCCGAAGGCGTCTGGTACAGCCATGTGACGATGGCCGACGCGGAGCGCATCGCGCGGGAGCACCTCGTGGGCGGCCGGGCCGTGACAGACCTCATCTACCGCACGCCGAAACAAGGTTCGAACAAGATTCCCAAGAAGCCGGGGCCGGCGGGTCCCGAGAACCCCGTGGGGCCGCCGTCGCCGGAGTGGGCGCGCTGCACACGCTGCCCGCCGCCCACCTGAACAAAGATTGCACAGAACGGACTTTGGAGTTTTCACCTGGCTTGCACCGACCTTGCCTGGCTGCGAGGATAGTGCCCAAAGAGTTTCTGTGAAATCTGTGTCCAGTGGGCGCCGAAACGCATTCAGTTCCAGTACGCCGTGGCGACCTTCCGCACGTCGGCCTCCTTCAGTCCGAGCGCCTTCGCGACATCGACCATCTGCGACGTCTCGTTCCAGTGCAGGCGGTTGTCGGCCTTCGCGACCTCGCACGCCACCTCGAAGGCGCGGATGCGGGCTGTCTCGGGCAGCGCCTTCGTGACCCGCTTCAGGATCTCCTTGGCCGGTGTGGTCGTGATCTCCATGGAGGCGTTCCAGAGCTGCGTCGTGTCGATGCCGGGCCCGCCCAGGCGGTTGCCGAGTGCCTGCGCCACGGCCACCATCTCCTCCGGCGACTCGTGGCCGTCGGCGCGCGAGACGAGGAGGGCGACGCGCAGGAGGGCTTCGGCTTCGGTGAGCTTGGCGGGCAACGCGGCGCCAAGGACGACACGGCGACTTCAATCTTGCTGCGTCATGCTTCCAGTTTGTGCATGTCCTTCAGCTCGGCCTCGAATTCCTTGAGGCCGACGGGGACTGCCACACCTTGGATGGGTGCGCCGAGGCTGAGGCCCTTCTCCTGCTTCGTCTTCCAGACTTGGCTGTTGAAGGCCACGATCTCGTCGGTCTGCTCGGCCTTGCGGGGGAATCCGGCAAGGTCCGGGAAGGGGCTCGAGTGGACGTCGAGGCCGTACACGTTCTTGCCATAGTAGTGGCTGGCGAAAGGGGTAACGGGAGCGAGGAGCCGCAGCACGGTGCGGAGGAGCTGGTGCAGCGTCCAGCACGCGGCCTCGTCCTTGTTGTAGGCGCGGCCCTTCACCATCTCGAGGTAGTGCGGCGCCACGGTGTTCCAGACGAACGAGCGCACGGCGTTGGCGGGCGTGAAGAAATCCATCTCCTTGTATGCGGCGACACTCGTCTGCAGGACTGCGTCGAGCTCGCCGAGGATCCACTGGTCGGCGGGATGCAGGTGCTTGGGCCGGTCGTGGGGTTGCGGCATCTTGCCTACGAAGGACGCCACGTTGGCAAGCTTCTGCATGAATTTGCCGGCCCCCGCGATCTTCTCCTCGTTGATGCGGAAGTCGTCGCCGACCGTGGATTCCCCCGCGATCCAGAGCCGGAACGCGTCGGAGCCGACCTTCTGCACGATGAGGTCCGGGTCGATGACGTTGCCCAGGCTCTTCGACATCTTGCGGCCCTGCTTGTCCATGCCAAGGCCCGTCACCCAGCAGTGCTCGAAAGCCTTCTCCGGGACGTTGCCGCCCGCCTTGCGAAGAAGGAATGACTTCAGCGTGGTGTAGTAGAGCCAGGTGCGCACGATGTCGCGGCCTTGCGGACGGACGGAGCAGACGTGGGACTTGCCCCACGCCGTGCCGCGGAACGGCGCCAGGACGTAGAGGTTCGAGACGGAGGAGTCCATCCACGTGTCGAAGACCTTCGTCTCGCCGTGGATGTGCATCTTGTGCTCGGCCAGGAACTCGTCGAGCGGTCCCAGGTCCTTGCGCGTCTCGCGGTGCAGGACGCGGGAGCCCGGCGGCGGCTGGTGCGACCACGGCTGATGGTACACTGGCTTGCCCTCCGTGCCCATCTTGGGGGGGACGACGACGAACGGCGACTCCTCGTCCTGGGGGCCACGCAGGAACCAGAGCGGGATCTCCGTGTGGTAGTAGCGCCGCCGCGAGATGGGCCAGTCGATCGTGACGGTGTCGATCCAGTCGAGGAGGAGTTGCCGGTGCTTGGCGGGATGGAACTCCATCGATCCCGCCAGACGGCGCAGGTCCTCCACGAACGGCACCTGGCGGACGTACCACTCCTTGAGGAGGATGATCTCGACGGCGGCACCGCTGCGCTCCGAGACGGGGAATTTCTGGTCCACGACGCGGTGGCCCGCCATGAGCCCTTCCGCCTCCAGGTCCGCGATGATGCGCTTGCGGGCCTCCTCGACCTTCAGGCCGGCATAGGTTCCCGCCGCCTCCGTCATCTTCCCGTCCATGCCGACGGCGGCCACGGGCTCCAGGCCGAGTTCGCGGAACAAGGCGACGTCGGCTTGGTCGCCGAAGCTGCACACCATCATGATGCCGGAGCCGAAGTCGGTGAGGACGTTGGGGTGCGCCCGGATGGGGACGGTGGCCGGAAGACCTCCGCCGCGTGGCAAGGGCAGGACCGCCGTCTTGCCGATGAGGTGCTTCGTCGGCGGATGGTCGGGGTGGACGAGGACGGCGCGGCAGGCGCAGATCAATTCCGGCCGCGTCGTGGAGACCTGGATCTTTTCCCCCGTCTCCTGCACGGTCCACGTGACGTCGTTCAGGCGTGTCTTGCGCTCCTCGTAGTACACCTCGGCGTCGGCGATGGCGGTCCCGAGCTTCGCGTCGTACGAGTTCGGGCGCAGGTCCTCGACGATGAGGCCGTTCTCGAAGAGCTCGAGGAAGCAGGACTGGCTGAAGGCGCGGTACTCCGGCGAGTCCGTGGCGTACGAGAGCCGCCCCGTGAATTCTGCGGAGAGGCCGATGCGCTGGGCGATGCGGACCATGTCGGCCGAGTACGGTGCGATCTCGGCTGCGCACGCGGCGTTGAATGCGGCGCGGTCCCAGTCCTGCATGCGCTTCCCCGTCTTCTTCTCCACGGTGAACTCGATGTTGATGCCGTTGCGGTCCACGCCCCACGGGAAGAGGACGTCGAAGCCCTCCATTCTCTTGGCGCGGGCCACCATGTCGATGAGGCTGTAGCCGGCGACGGCGCCGATGTGCCACTTGCCGGACGGGTACGGCGGCGGCGTGTCGATGGACCAGACCGGCCGCTTGCCGTCGCCAACGAACGGGATGGGGCGGGCGGCGAGGTCGGCTGCGACTTGGGCCTCCAGGTCCACGGACCACTTCTGCAGTTCAGGCCCTGCCGGCGGCGCGGTCGTCATCGGCGGCGCGCACGTGGGGCCGCCTCTTCAGGCTCACCGCGCCGTCCTGCGGACATAGCCCTTTTAAGGAACGGCCTCACCTCCCGCCGACGATGCGTGCCGCACTGCTTGCAATTCTAGTACTTTCCAT
This sequence comes from Thermoplasmatota archaeon, assembly GCA_046352665.1. Taxonomy (GTDB): domain Archaea; phylum Thermoplasmatota; class E2; order JACPAO01; family JAHFTW01; genus JAHFTW01. The sequence goes on along the minus strand of JBHEMF010000137.1, from coordinate 1,535 downwards.
GACGCTTGCCGGTTGCGGCAGCAAGGACAGCGATGGCACGACCTCGCCGACCGGCCAATGCCTCTCGACGGAGGACGACGGCTCCGCGGCGTGCATGACGACCACGGGGACAGGCAACCCCACGACCACGACGACCACGTCGCGCGCGCCCAACGTCCCTCCCGTCATCAAGGTCAAGGTCACGAACGCGACGGCGGCCACGACGAACGTCACCTTTGCGGGCGGTACCCTCACCTTCGACGCCTCGGCGTCCTCGGACGGCGACGGCCTCTCCGCCATCGCGATGGTGGCGAAGGAAGGCAACCTCACGTTCGACGCCAAGATCCTCTTCGCCCAGGGCAAGTTCACGCGGGCCAACTACACGTTCGAGCGCGCTGGTGTCGTGAACGTCACCATCTCCGGCATCGACATGCGGGGCGCCGTCACCACCGTCCAGTCGCACGTTTACGTCGATCTCAAGCAGGTATTGGGCGACACCTACCAGTTCGCTGCGGCCATGCCTGACCAGGTCGCCAAGGCCGAGACGTGCAAGGGTCCGGCGGACAAGTCCGAGGTGGACAACCTCGTATGGACGAAGGACGCCTTCGCGGTGGAGAACGGCACCACGTACGTCACGGCGACCATCGTGAAGAACAAAGGCGAGATCGCCATCTGCGCCCCCGATGCCACCGCCGTGAGCGACGCCAGTACCACGACCGTCACGAGCAAGCCCGGCACGGTCTTCGTCCATCCTACCGGCGCGGACGGCTACTTCGTCTCCGTGTACGGCAACACGGCCCAGGACAAGGTGCCCGTCGAGGTCGTCGTCCACTACGAGCCGCAGGCTTAGGGATCGACCCGGGAATTGGCGCCTCGGCCGCATGCCGAATGGACACAACCGTTCACCAACGGCTAAATAAACGGAAGGCAAGCGGCAAGTGCTATGCAGGTGGCTAGCCGAAGTCCCCGAAGCGGCCGGAACTGGCTGCCCTTGCGTTTTGCCGCATTGACGCTCGTTGGGCTCGCGGCGTTCCTGCTCCTCGTGCCGAGCCACGCTTCGGCGCAGGCCGAGACCTACTGGGGCGCATCGCTGCCCAACCTGGGGAACGCCTTGGGCGGGTTGCCGGGCAACGACCAGACGACCACACTCGCCGTCACCAACATCTCGCCCACGGCGGCCATCACCGCCACCGTCACCAACTCGGGCGGCACCCTCACGACCCTCGCCGTCCCCGCGGCCTCGACGTCCACCTTCAACCTGCCGGGAGTCCCGCCCGGGTCGCCCTACCAGGGCAACGCCCGCACGTACAAGGTCGTCACGTCGGGCCCGGTCATGGTCTCGCAGTTTACACCGCTTGCCACGGGGCTCTCCAACGACGCGACCCGGCTGTGGCGCGAGACGGGCCTCGGCACCGACCACTTCGTCTATGCCTACAACGACGGCGACCACGGCGGCGACCCGACGCGCGCCACTGGATCCTTCGTCACGGTCGTCGCAACCCAGCCGGGCACGACGGTCCAGATCACACCTTCCCGGCCGGCGATGGGCCCCGGAC
>JBHEMF010000136.1:0-5003 GCA_046352665.1 Thermoplasmatota archaeon | reverse complement strand
GCGCAGAACCGCGCGGCCCTCGAGGCAGGATTCAACGGGGCCACGGCGAGGTTCGGCGGCAAGCCCCGCTTCGTGCCCCCAGCGCCCGGGTCGGCTCCCGCCCTCTTCCTTTCGGGCAACGAGGCCGCATCGCTGGGTGCCCTCGTCGCGGGCTGCCGCGTCGCGGCCGCGTACCCGATCACACCGGCCAGCGACGTCCTGGAGTATCTCACCCCCCGCCTCATGGCCTTGGGCGGCACGGCGCTGCAGATGGAGGACGAGCTTGCGGCGGTGAACATCCTCGTCGGCTCCGGCTTCGCTGGCGCCCGTGCCATCACCGCGACGTCGGGGCCCGGCCTCAGCCTCATGACGGAGGCCATCGGGCTTGCCGGCTCGGCGGAGACGCCGTGCGTCATCCTCGACTGCCAGCGGCCCGGTCCCAGCACCGGCATGCCGACCAAGCATGGCCAGGAGGACCTCTGGCACATGGTCCATGGCGGCCATGGCGAGTTCGTGCGCATTGTCCTGGCGCCGACGGACGTCGCGGACTGCTTCCGCACGACGTCGGAGGCGTTCCGGCTCGCCGACGAGTTCCGCGCGCCGGTGTTCGTCGCCCTCGACCAGCAGTTGTCGCTCTTCAAGCAGACCGTGCCGCCGTTCGACATGGAAGCCGAAGCCGCTCGCCACCCGCCTCGGAGCGCCAACACATTGACGCCGGGAAGCAACTCGTGGGACCGCAGCTACGCCCCGTACTTCGGCGACGGCTCCGAGCATCCGGTGCGGGTCGCTCTGCCCGGCGAACCTGGCGGCCGCCACTACTCCAACTCGACGGAGCATGCCCCGAGCGGCTTCACGAACGAGGACCCCAAGGTGCGCAACGCCATGGTCGAGCGCCGCCTGCGTCGCATGGAGACCATCGTCACGGCCACGGACCGGCCGGTCCTCGTCGAAGGCGCCTCCCTGGCGGACGCACAGTTGGTGCTCGTCTCGTGGGGCTCATCGGTGGAAGCGTGCCGGGAGGCTGCGCAACGGCTCGCGCAACGCGGCATCAAGGCCCGCGTCGTCGCCCTGCGCCTGCTCTGGCCGTTCCCGCGCGTCGCCTTCGCCGCCGCCGTCGGCGAGTCTGCCAGCCTGCCCGTCTATGTGGTGGAGGCGAACGCATTGGCCCAATTGGCGCGCCTCATCAAGTCGGAATTGCCTCTGCACGCCCGCATGCATTCGGTCCTGCAGTACGACGGCCGCACGATTCCCAGCGACGTCGTGTTGGAGGCCGTGCGCACATGACGGAGAGCCAATGGAAGCGCCGCATGTCCCGGCGCGCCACGGTGATGGTGCCGTTGGGTTTCCTCCTCATGGTCGTCGGTGTGTGGCGCGCCACGGGACCCGACGGCGTCACCGGCTACCTCATCGGTTCCGTGGGCTGCTTCTTCCTCGTGATCGGCGCCCTCTTCGCGAAGTTCGCCGCGTTCGGACCCGTGCCAAAGAACGTCACGAGGGGACCATGAGCGCGATGGATCTCGCCCAATGGGGCAAGCAGCGTGCGACGCTGCGGCAGACATGGCTCCTGCGCGGCTCAGGGTTCACGCTCCTTGCAATTGGTCTCGCGTGGCTTGTCCTTTCGGAAGGGGCGCGCATGGCGGCGCCGAGCGCCCTCATGGCCGTCGGCGGAGGGCTCGCCTGGGCAAGTGCCGTCTGGCTCGCCAATCTCGAAGTCGCCGCCGCGGCCCGGCCACGGAAGGCCATGCACCTGCTCGTCGCGGGCTACGGCCTCAAGCTGGCCGCGCTCCCGCTTGTCGCGGTGGGCGGCGGCTGGCTGGCGTGGGGGGGCGGACCGGGCTTCGATGCGGCCCTGGCCGTGGCCGGACTGGGCATCGCGGCCTACGCGTACGGGGTCGTGGCGCGCATGGACGGCGTCTGCATGCTGCCGGAAGGAGGATCCCTCTGATGGCAGAGACCATCCCGCTCACCTTCAAGGACTACAAGGGCAAGGACCCCATTTGGTGCCCCGGCTGCGGCGACTTCGGCGTCCTCACTGCACTGCAGAAGGCTGCGGCTGAGCTGGAACTCGACCTGGACCGCACCGTCCTCGCCACGGGCATCGGCTGCTCCGGCAACATCACGGCCTACTTCCGCACCTTCGGCATCCACGGCATCCACGGCCGCGTCCTGCCGCTTGCCACAGGGGTCAAGGTCGCGAACCCGGAGCTCACCGTCATCGCGGCGGGGGGCGACGGCGACGGCTTCGGCATCGGCCTCTCGCATTTCCTGCACGCAGCGCGGCGCAACGTGGACGTCACCTACATCGTGATGGACAACCAGGTGTACGGCCTCACCAAGGGCCAGACGTCGTCCACGGCGCCCACGGATTTCGCGACCAAGGCGTCGCCGCAGGGGCCGCTTGCAAGCCCCCTCAACCCTCTCGCGCTGGCGCTCTCCGCCGGCGCCACGTTCGTCGCGCAAGGCTACTCGGCGAACCAGGGTGAGCTCATCGACCTCATCGCGCGGGGCATCCGCCACAAGGGGTTCGCCTTCGTGAACGTGCAGAGCCCCTGCGTCACGTACAACCTCGTGAACACGTATGACTGGTTCAAGGGGAACGTCCGCGCCGTCGGCCACGACCCATCGGACTGGGATGCAGCGATGCGCGTCGCCAACGACCGGAGCGCGGTCCCGACGGGGCTTCTCTACCAAGCCGAACGGCCGACGTTCCACGACATGGCGCACCCGATCAAGGCCGACTCCGGCGTCCCCGCACCGGTGGCCGCAGCCGGCGACCCAAGTCGGGCGCTTGCGGCAGCCCCGAAGCGGTTCGAGGGATGGCAGGAAGAATTCCGCGCCCGTTAGGTGCCGACTGTATTAGGCCAGCCTAAACCTTCTGCCCGGTCCCATCAAGGTTTAAGTGTCGTAGGTGTGGCCGGCATGCCGAAAACCGGCCGGAATCCCCCGTCTCCCACAGGGAAACCCTCTTGTGGAGGGGCTCCGAGGAATTGCCACCATGGCCACGACCGAAGCCATCGCTGCGGACCTTGCGCAGCAGACGTACAAGTACGGCTTCTCCAGCCCCATCGAGTCGGACACCGTTCCCGCTGGCCTCAACGAGGACGTCGTCCGCACCATCTCCGCCAAGAAGGGCGAGCCCGAGTGGCTCCTCGACTGGCGCCTCAAGGCCTACCGGCACTGGCTCACGATGGCGGAGCCGACGTGGGCGAACATCCACTACGGCCCCATCGACTACCAGAAGATCTCCTACTACTCGGCCCCAAAGCAACGCGCACCTGGCGCGGGCCCGACGACGCTGGCGGACGTCGACCCCGAGCTCGTGAAGATGTACGAGCGGCTCGGCATCTCGCTCAAGGAGCAGGAACGCCTCACCGGCGTCGCCGTGGACGCCGTCGTGGATTCGGCCTCCGTCGCGACCACGTTCAAGGGCCAACTCGCCGAGATGGGCATCGTGTTCTGCAGCTTCAGCGAGGCCGTGCGCGAGCACCCGGACCTCGTGCGCAAATGGCTCGGCACCGTGGTGCCGCCGACGGACAACTACTTCGCCGCCCTGAACTCGGCCGTGTTCTCTGACGGCTCCTTCTGCTACATCCCGAAGGGGGTGCGCTGTCCGATGGAACTGTCGACCTATTTCCGCATCAACGCCGCGGAAACCGGTCAGTTCGAGCGGACGCTCATCGTCGCCGACGAGGGCGCCTACGTCTCGTACCTCGAAGGCTGCACGGCCCCCATGCGCGACGAGCACCAACTGCACGCCGCCGTGGTCGAGCTCGTGGCGCTGGACGACGCGGAGATCAAGTACAGCACCGTGCAGAACTGGTATCCCGGCGACAAGCAGGGGAAAGGTGGCGTCTACAACTTCGTGACGAAGCGCGGCAAGTGCCTGGGGCGCCGCAGCAAGATCTCCTGGACGCAGGTGGAGACCGGCTCCGCGATCACGTGGAAGTACCCGAGCTGCATCCTGCAAGGCGACGACTCCGTGGGCGAATTCCACTCCGTCGCCGTCTGCAACGACTACCAGCAGGCGGACACCGGGACCAAGATGATCCACATCGGGCGCAACACGACATCGACCATCGTCTCCAAGGGCATCTCCGCCGGCCACGGCCAGAACACGTACCGCGGCCAGGTGAAGATCATGAAGTCGGCCGAGGGGGCGCGCAACTACTCGCAGTGCGACTCGCTTCTCATCGGCAGCGAATGCGGCGCGCACACCTTCCCGCTCATCGACGTGCAGAACCCCACGGCCATCATGGAGCACGAGGCGACGACGTCGAAGGTCTCCGACGACCAGATCTTCTACCTGCGCGCCCGCGGCATCGCCGAGCAGGACGCCGTGAACCTCATCGTGAACGGTTTCTGCAAGTCCGTCTTCCGCAAGCTCCCCATGGAGTTCACCGTCGAGGCGCAGAACCTCCTCGAGATGAAGCTGGAAGGAGCGGTCGGATGACGCGGGGACGCACCACGAATTGCACGCATTCCACGAAAACGACGCGGTTCGTGCATTTCGTGAAATCCGTGGGTTCCATAGATTGAGGATCTCCATGCCAACCAACAACGCCACGCCGCCCCTCCTCGACATCCGGGACCTCCACGTCGAGGTCGATGGCAAGGCCATCCTGAACGGCCTTACACTCGCCGTCCGGAAGGGCGAAATCCACGCCATCATGGGGCCCAACGGCTCCGGCAAATCGACGCTCGCCCACGTCCTGGCAGGCCGTGAAGGCTACACCGTCACGAAGGGCAGCGTCCAGTACGAGGGCCGCGACCTCCTCGGACTCGAGCCCGAGGAGCGCGCCCGCGCCGGCGTGCAGATCAAAGTCGTTCTCGACGCCGTTGGCTCGTCGCAGATGTCCGGCGGGCTCATCGAGTTCCACTTCCATTTCTTCGTCATGGTCGCCGTCATTAGCTTGTATCAAGACTGGGTGCCCTTCCTGCTCACCATCGCTTATGTGGGCCTCCACCATGGCATTATGGGCGTGCTCGATCCGGCGTCGGTCTACAATCACGCCGATGCCTGGGTC
>JBHEMF010000135.1:330-5129 GCA_046352665.1 Thermoplasmatota archaeon | reverse complement strand
CTCCCGGACGATGTGGACGATCGCCGACAGCAGGAACAGCGCGACGACGACGATGATGGCGACGATTGCGAGCGTGATCGGGTCCATGCCGGCCTACTCCTCCGTGCTCGGGGTGGCCGGTGCGCCGCCCTCGGCGGCCGGCTCCACGATCAGCTCGAGTCCCTCGGCGCCCACGACTCGGATGGCACTCCCGGGACGGATGTCGACGCCGCGGCTTCGCGCGGACCACGTCTCGCCGCCAGCATAGGCGATCCCCCGTGGGGCGATCAGCGTCTGCGCCTTGCCGGTGGCACCGACGAGGTCCTCGCGCGCCACGTCCTGCCACACCGTCGCCGATGGCAGGTCACGGAAAGCGGAAGTCTGGCGGATCCAGTGGAAGTCGGTGCCGTCCCGAGAGTCGTAGAGGCCGCCGAAGTACGCGGCGTTGTCGAAGGAGCGGTAGAAGTCGGCGCGGAACGTGACGTTGTCGAACACGAAGGTGACGGAGATGGAGCCGGCGTCGGCGCGGGGCTCGTCGCTGCCGAGGTCGGCCACCTTCACGGCGAAGCGGAAGCCGTCCGGCGTCTCCGAGACGTTGAGGGCGGCAAGGTCCACCGCCGTCGCCGGTGCGAACGGCACGCCTTGCCCGTTGGTGGCGACCGTCACGTCGCCGACGGGGTCGGTGAGCATCTGCGCCGACGCGGAGGTGACCAGGAGGAGTGTGAGCAGGCAAGCCGACCCGAGACCACGCATGCCGTCGCGAGGCAGGTGGCGGCGATATAATCCTTGCCGCCGTCGCATCCCTTATCCGTTCAAGCCAAAGCGTGGCGGGCGATGAGCAGGCGCTGGATCTCCGACGTCCCCTCATAGATCTCCGTCACCTTCGCATCCCGCATCAGCCGCTCCACGGGGTAGTCCGTCGTGTAGCCGTTGCCGCCGTGGACCTGCACGGCCTTGATGGCGGCCCAGACCGCCGTTTCGCTGGCCAGGAGCTTCGCCCGCGACGCCAGCTCCGGCGTCATCGTCCCTGCGTCGAGGGCGGCGGCGGCCTTGAGGTAGAGGAGGCGCGACGCCTCGATGCGGACGTCCATGTCCGCGAGGATCCACTGGATGGCCTGGTTCGCCGCGATGGGGCGGCCGAACTGGCGGCGCTCCTGCGCGTACGCCCGCGACTCGTCGAAGGCCCGCTGCGCGATGCCGACGGCCTGCGCCGAGATGCCGAGCCGCGAGGCGTTCAGGGTCTGCATGAGCTGGCGGAAGCCGTCGCCGGGGCGGCCGAGCAGGTTCTCGGCGGGGACGCGCAGCCCCGTGAAGCTGAGGCGCGCCGTGTCGCTTGCGCACAGGCCGAGTTTCCCCTCGTGGCCGTCGCGGCCGAAGCCCTGCCAGGACGTCTCGACGGCAAACAGGCTGATGCCACGCTTGCCCGCCGCTGGCTCGGTCTTGGCGGCCACGACGGCGCTTGCCGCATGGTTGCCATTCGTGATGAAGACCTTCGTGCCGTCGAGGACGTACTCGTCCCCTTCACGCACCGCCGTCGTCGCGATGGCAGCCACGTCCGACCCGGCGCCCGGCTCGGTCAAGGCGAAGCAGCCCAGCCACTCGCCGCTTGCCAGCCGGGGCAGGAACCGCTCCTGCACGGCCTCCGAGCCCCACTGAACGATGGGCAACGCCGCGACCGACGTGTGGACCGCGAGGGTGACACTCGTCGAGGCGCAGGCCCAGGCAAGCTCCTCCAGCATGAGGTTGTACGCGACCTTGCTCACGGGGGCGCCGCCAAAGCGCTCCGGGATGCCAGGACCCATCATGCCGAGCGCCGCAAGCTCGCGCAGGCTCTCGTGGGGGAAGGTCCCAGCCTTGTCAAGGCGCGTGGCCCGCTCCCGCACGGCGCCCCGCGCGAACTCGCGCATCGTCCTGCGGATGAGCTCCTCGTCATCCGAGAGGGCGAAGTCCACGGGGGCGGCGACCCTGCCCCTGCTCATGGCCTTTTGTGCGGGCCCCGGCTGGAGCCGCCGTGGCGGGGCCCGTCCGCATCGTCGTCCCGCTCCCGTTGGCGTTGCGGTCCGCGAACGCATGGCTTTTCCCCGGCTCGCCGCCGGCCCTCGTGGACTCGGCCATCGGCACTGTGGATGGCTACGCGGCCCTCCGGCAGGGGCTCTGGGACTCCGGCTTCGACGCCAACGGCTTGCGGCTCTTCGTCACGCACGGCCACATCGACCACGCCGGCAACGCGGCCCGGCTGCGGCGGGAGTTCGGCGCGCTGCTGCACGCACCGCCGGAGGAGTCGGCGCTCGTCGAGACGTTCCGGGCCGACGCCGGCCGCCGCTACGCCGCGTACACGGAGGCGCTGCGCTCGCATGGTGTCCCAGATGCCGAAGTGACGAAGATGCGTGAGCGCGGCGAGGGCATGGACCCGTGGATGGAGGACGTCCCCATCCAGTCACCCCTTCGCGATGGGCAGCGCGTGCAGCTCGGCGACACCGCGGCGACGGTGCATTTGGCGCCCGGCCACACGCCGGGCTCCGCGCTTTACGCCACCGCGGACAACGATCTCGTGACGGGCGACACGCTCCTAGAGCACATCACGAGCAACGCCATCGAGGTCACAGACGGCGACAAGGGCCGGTACGCCCAATACCTGCGGACGCTCGACGGGCTGCGCCGCTTCGCCGGCATGCGGGCGCTCCCCGGCCACCACGAGCCGTTCCAGGTGACCGAGGCGCTCATCGACGGCCACCTCGCCAAACACGCCGAGCGGTCGCAACGGATCCTGGCCCGCCTCGACCGTCCGCGGACCGCCTGGTCGCTCGTCCCCGACGTCTTCCCGCGGCTCGTGCACGACCAGGCGTTCCTCGGCGTCTGCGAAGTCGTCGGCCACTTGCACGCGCTGGAGGAGCAAGGGAAAGCGGCGATGCAGGAAGAGGACGGCGTGCGCCGGTTCACGCGGACCTAGTCGCTAGCCAGCAGGACCACGAAAACTGCGATCAAGGATTGGCCGTTTCGTGCGTTTTCGTGGTTTTCGTGCCCCGTCTGCGAAACTTGGGAGCACCGGGGTCACGCAACCAACGAAACACGAAAGCCACGAAGGCCACGAAAGGCAGACAAGCCCCAAAACGCACGAAAACCACCAAGACCCCAGGCCCCATCGTGCATCCAATGGCAAAGCCGCTGTCAGGCCGCACGGCCATCGTCACGGGCTCCACCGGCGAGGGGATGGGACGGCAGACGGCGTGGACGCTCGCCCGGCTTGGCGCCGACGTCGTCCTCAACTACGGCACGTACCGGCGCGGCGACCTGGCAGCGCGACGGGCCGTCGCCGAAGCCGAGAAGCTTGGCGGCCGCGCCATCGCGGTGCGCGCCGACACCCGTCGCGAGGCCGACGTGCGCCGCCTCGTGGCCGCGGCTGAGAAGGCGTTCGGCAAGGTCGATATCGCGGTCGCGAACGCCGGCGGCGACTTCATCGAACGCAGCCTTGATGGTACCAGCCTCGCCGATTGGAAGAAAGTCGTCGATGCGGAGATCGACGGCGCCTTCCTCCTGGCGCGGGACGTGCTGCCTGGCATGCGGAAGCGCAAGTGGGGCCGGCTCGTGTTCATCTCATGGGACAAGGCCGGCACGGCCCGCGACCCGGTGTACGACTACGCCGTCGGCAAGCTCGGGCGCGAGGCGCTGGCGCAGAAGATCGCCCGCGCCGAAGTGGACAACGGCATCACCTCCAACGTCGTGGCGCCGGGTTACATCCCCTACCCAACCGACGCGCAGTCGAAGGAGCTGGTCCGGCACGGCAAGGCGTGGACGGACCGCACGAGGTCGTGGAACCAGGACGCGGCCAAGGCGGTGGCGTGGCTCTGCTCCGGGGAGGCGCGCTTCGTGAGTGGCAGCACCATCAAGGTGCATGGGGCGCGGGAGTAGTCGCTATGTGGGGCTGAGCGGAGCGAGGCCTGAAAGCACGGAAGAGGAAATGAATGCCAGTCATCGACGCTTCCTTTCTCATCGACATCGAGCGCGGCGATCCCATGGCGCTCGCTACACTCGAGTCGTTGCGAGGCCAGCCGCCTGTCTTGCCCTGGCCTGCGGCGGTCGAGACGTGGGCCGAGAAGATCCTGTGGCGACGCTCGCCGCCCTTTCGGCCAGCTACACGATCGTCTTGCCGGACGAAGTGCACCTTCTCGAGGTTGCAAGGGTCCGAAAGGAAGCGCTCGCGCAAGGCCGCCGTGCCCATTGGGGGGACATCTACATCGGCGCCGTCGCGGTGCTCCAGGCCACGCCCGTAGTCACCGCCAACGGGGCCGATTTCCGCGCCCTTGGGTGCCAGGTGCTGGACTACCGCCGGGGCAAGGCTTGAGCGCCGGCACGCACCCCGCTATGCGCCCTTGAACGCCGGCTTCCGCTTCTCCAGGAACGCATTCATGCCTTCCTTCTGGTCCTGCGTGCCGAAGCAGTCGCCGAACATGTCGGCCTCCAGCTCCAGGGCATCGCGCAGGGGCAGGTGCAGGCCGTCATCGACGAGGCGCTTCACGCACGACATGGCGAGGGGCCCGTTGGCGATGCAGGCGTCGATGGTCTTGCGCGCCTCGGCCATGAGGGTGTCGTGCGGCACCACCCTGTCCACGAGCCCGATGCGGAGCGCGTCCTCGGCCTTGAGGCGCTCCCCCGTCATGAGCAGCCACTTGGCACGGGCCGGGCCGACGCGGCGGGGAAGGCGCTGGCTGCCGCCGAACACATTCGCGGCTGCGATCGTGGCGATGGGTGCGTTCTGCGCCATGAGAGGATCGCGCCTTAGCGCGCGGCCGGCGCCTTGTCGCCGCCCATCACGTCCACCG
>JBHEMF010000135.1:0-320 GCA_046352665.1 Thermoplasmatota archaeon | reverse complement strand
TCGCAGGCCATGGCAAGCTCCAGCCCGCCGCCCAATGCGTAGCCGTTCACGGCGGCCACCACGGGGCCGGGGAAGTCGGAGAGCGACTGGAACGCCGCCTGGCCCTTGCGGCTGAAGGCGGCGGCGGGCTCGGATTGGAGTACCGCCATCTGCGCGATGTCGGCGCCGGCCACGAAGGCCTTGCCAGCACCCGTCACGACGACGGCGCGCGCCTTGCCGTTCAGGTCGCCGACGGCGGCATGGATCGCATCCAGCACCTCGGCGTTGAGGGCATTCAACGCTTCGGGGCGGTTCACCGTGATCGTCGCGACCCCTTGGGC
>JBHEMF010000134.1:0-5133 GCA_046352665.1 Thermoplasmatota archaeon | reverse complement strand
GGGCGGAGGTCGAAGGGTACGCACTCGGCGGCGGCACCGTGCTTCTCACGACGCATCATCTCGAGGAGGCCGAGCGCCTTGCCGACGAGGTCGGGAGCGCGGAAGGCGGCGAGGCTGCCGAGGTAGCGGTCGGCGTCCTGCGGCGGCGCCTTCGACTCGCGCCGCGCCACGTAGGTCGCCCGATGCAGCTCGAAGCGGTCGGAGCCGCCGCCGAGTGCCGCGATGGACACGACGGTGCCTGCGACGTTGGGATCGACGGCAGCGGCGTTGGCCCGCTCGCGGTCGGCAAGGCTGACGGCGGCCGTCACGGCGGCAGCGTCGCGGGCGATGCCGGCCACGGCTCGGTACAACGCGGCGCGCAGCAGCCCTTGCGATGGGTGCTCGCCGGGGCGGGCGTCGCTGCCCACCGCGGCAAACGCTGGGGCGAACGTGCGGCCGACCCAGGCGCGGAACCGCTGCAGGGCGACGTCGTCGGCCAAGGTCTCGAGCAGGCGTTCCGTCTCGCGCAGGATCGCGACGGCCGTCTCCGCGACGGCGTAGTGCGGCTTGCCGCGCATGGCGGCCGCCATGAGTCCGAACAGCCCGGCGGGGGGACGAAGGCCGCTGCGGACGAGCCCCCATTGGTCACGGAGGACTCCGACGCGTTCGGCCGGCGACAGGTCGTCGAGGCCGCCGGCGAGGAGTGTCGTGAGTTGCGGGTCGGGATCGACGCGGTAGAAGCCGACATCGGCGGCGTTGCCGTGCAGCCAGCGCAGGGCGCCCTCGATGGGGAGTTCCAGCTCGCTGGCTGCGGCGTCGAGCAGGTGGGGGCGCTCGTGGACGCCGGACTGGTCGCGCCAGCGCAGCACCATCGGAATGTCCCAGCGCGTGGGCGGAGCGGGCTCCTTGGCCTCGGGCAGGAGGCGGAAGCGCTCCTGGTGCAGGCGGAACTTGTTTCCACCCAGGGACTGGATGCGGACGACCGGATGGCCGGCCTGTGTCACCCACTGCGTCATGATGCGCTCGACGGGGCGGCCGGCAGCGGCGCCGAGGTGCCGCCAGAGGTCGGCTCCCACCGCGTTGGCACCACCGAACTCCGCCATGTACTTCCGCAGGCCGGCGCGGAACGGCTCGCTGCCGAGGAACGCCTCGAGCATGCGCAGCACCGCCGAGCCCTTGCCGTACGTGATGGCGTCGAACAGTTCCGCCGCCTCCGCCGGGGTCGCTACGGGTTGGTAGATGGGATGCGTCGCGGCAAGCGCGTCGGTGGCGAGGGCGCTGCTGGTGCGCGCCTGGAAATCGATCCAGACCTCGTGCTCGGGCCAGATGGAATCGACCGCCTTGTGCGCCACCCACTCGGCGAACGACTCGTTCAGCCACAGGTCGTCCCACCAGCGCATCGTGACGTGGTTGCCGAACCACTGGTGGGCGAACTCGTGCGAGACGACGAGCGTGATGTGGCGCTTGTCCCGCCAGCCCGCCGTCTTCGAGTCCATAAGGAGCGCCGAGGCGCGGAAGACGACGAGGCCGGCGTTCTCCATGGCGCCGAAGCTGAACGAGGGCACGGCGATCTGGTCGTACTTGCCGAAACGGTATGGCACCCCGAAGAAACCTTGGAACCACGGCTGCAGCCGCACGGCCGCGTCGCGGGCCTCCAATCCGAGCCCCTCCTTGCCTCGCATCGCCCAGACGCGGTGCGGGACGCGGTCCGCCTTTGCCTCCGGGGTGGCACCGAAGGCGCCGACGGCGACGGCGGCAAGGTAGCTCGGCAACGGCGGTGTGGCCGCGAAGACCCAGCGTGCCTCGCCGCCGTCGAGGTCGCCGTGCGACTCCACGGGGCCGTTGGCGAGGACCACGAGGTCGCGCGGCGCCGTCACGGTCCAGCGGATGGTTGCCTTGAAAGCGGGCTCGTCGAAGCAGGGGAAGATGGCGCGGGCGTCCGTGGCCTCGCACTGCGTGACGAGGCACTCCTCGCTGCCGTCCTTGGAGAGGTAGAGCCCGCTCATGCCCGCCGACACCGGCGCGTCGTAGGCGATGTCGAGGGTGGCCTTGCCGGGCTCGAGGACGCGCGGGAAGCGCAGGCTCACGGTCTCCGTCTCCTTGTCCAGGGTGGCGAGGCCGGTGACCTTGTTGCCGCGCTGGTCGGCGACGACGGTCTTCAGCGTGAGGTCGCGGGCGTGCAGGACGATGTTGTCGCGGGCGGCCTGCACCTCGACGTCGAGGCGGAGCCGGCCCGAGAAGCGCGGCTTGGCCGGGTCCGCCTGCAGGTGGATGTCGTACGCCAGGGGGCGCACGTCTGTGGGGAGGCGGAACGGCTTCACCGGGTGGGCGGGCACAAGCCCGGATTCGGGGCACGGACTTGTGGCTGTCGGCGCCGCCAGCCGCGCCAGCCGAGCCACGGAAATCACGGAAGACACGGAAAGTGATGTGGCGACTTCCGTGCACGCCGTGAAATCCGTGGCCTGGGCGCGCCGAATCCTACCGCACGACCGTCTGGCTCTGCTCCCTCGTGAACTGCGTGAGGTAGTATCGGCCGCCGGCCCCGTTGCCCGTTGAGCCCGAGTTCTTCCAGCCGCCGAAGGCCTGCCCGTTCACGACGGCCGCCGTCGAGCCGCCGGCTTGCCGGTTCACATACGCCACACCGACCTCGATGCGCTCCAGGAACATGCGCTGCTCGGCCTCGTCCTCGCTGAAGCAGCCGCCGGTCAAGCCGTACTCGGCCGCGTTGGCCTCCTCGATGCCCTTGGCGAAAGATGGGACCTCGCAGACGGCGACGAAGGGCATGAAGAACTCCTCGCGGAAGACGCGGTGGTTGGCGGGGAGGCCGCCCACGATGGTGGGGCGCTGGTAGTTGCCCTTGAGGGGCTTGCCGTCAGAGCCCTTGCCGATCGCCGTCCCGCCGGCCAGGACCTTGCCGCCGTCCTTTTTCACCTGTGCGACGAGCTCGGCCAAGAGCTTGGGCTTGCTCGCGTCGATGACCGGCCCCATGTAGTTCTCCTTGACCCATGGGTGGCCGACCGTCGCAGCCTCGGTGAGCTTGACCAGGCGCTGCGTGAACTCCTTGGCGACTCTCTTGTGCACATAGACGCGGCTGCAGGCGCTGCACTTCTGGCCGGAGTAGCCGAAGGCACTCCTGAAGACGCCTTGCACGGCCTTGTCGAGGTCCGCCTTGTCGGAGACGACGATGCCGTTCTTGCCGCCCATCTCGGCGATGATCGGCTTGGGGCGGCCATGCTCGGCAGCCTTCTGCCACGCCATCATGCCGACGCGCTTGGAGCCCGTGAAGACGAGGCCATCGACGTCGGGGCTCGTGAGGAGCTCCGTCGAGACGGCGTGGTCGCCGCCGGTGAGGAATTGCAGCGCCGATCCCGGCACGCCCGCCTCGCGCAGCAGCGTGAAGACCCACCACCCCGAAAGGCAGCCCTTGCCGGACGGCTTCAGGACGGCCGTGTTGCCGGTGACGAGGGCCGCCGCCGTCATCCCCGTCGTGATGGCGATGGGGAAATTGAACGGGCAGACGACGGAGAAGACGCCCCACGGCTTGCGCACACTGCGGCAGTGCTCATTCGGGTACGGCTTGCCCATCTCGACGTCGAAGCCGCCCATCTCCCGCATGTGCAGCGCATAGAAGCGCAGGAAGTCGATGGCCTCGTCCACGTCGATGGAGGCCTCGAAGCGGGTCTTGCCGGCCTCGATGGACATGACGGCGCAGAGGTCGTAGAACCGCCTCGTGAACAGGTCCGCCGCCTTCTCCAGGATGGCGCAGCGCTCCTGCCAAGGTGTCGCCGACCATGCCGGGAAACCTTTCTTCGCGGCTGCGATGGCCTTGCGGGCGTGCTCCGCCGCGCCCTTCGCCCACTTGCCGACGACGAGGCCAGAATCGGCGGGGCTGCGCGTCTCGAACGTCGTCACCTTCACGTCGCGGCCGTCGATCACGAGCGGATGGTCGCGGCCGAGCTCATCCCGCAGCCGGGCCACGGCGGCGTCGAACTGCCTGTCGAATTCGGCCATGGTGCCGTTCTCGTTGTGGCGCCACCACGTGTTCTTGTTCTGGAAACGGTTAAGGCGGTCGGCGAGTGCCCGCGCAGCACCGCCGTCTTCGCCCTTCACGACCGGGTCGAGGACGAGTTTGGGCATGGGCTGGCCAAGGCAACGCCCGGAAAAAGCCACGCACCGGGGCGGCAAAGGGAAGAACCTGGGCCTGGATGGCGAGCCATGGAGCAAACCTGGACCGATCCGCCGCGGGGCAACCGGATGGAGGTCCACCTGAAGGTCGTCGCCATCGTGAATTTCGTCCTCTCCGTTTTAGGATTCATCGCATGCGTCTTCCTCCTACTCGCCCTCGGGCTCGCCGGTGCCATCACCGGCTCCGCTGGAGCACCTGCCTGGATCCCCGGTTTCCTTGCTGGCCTCGGCCTGCTCCTCGTCATCCTCCCTCTCGCCTACGCGCTGCTGACACTCTTTGCCGGCATCAAGCTCAACCAGCGCAAGCGTTCAGGCAAGACGCTCGCCATCGTCACGGCCATCCTGACGCTCTTCAGTTTCCCGTTCGGGACGGCGTTCGGCGTCTATGCGCTTTGGGCCCTCTTCCAGAAAGAGACCGACCAGTTGCTCACGGCTTGACGCGTGCCACGGCGCTCCACCACGCGGCCTTCTCGTACGGCTACGGAGGCCGCAGTCAGCGCCGTCTCGCCCTCGGGGCTCGCCGGCTGTCCCCCGCGACCCCCGGGGGGCTCGCGCCGACGCGCTCGCCGCCCTTGCCCCTCAGCGTTGAGCTTCAGATCATGATGCGATATCAGGCGCTCACCCTGGGATAACCTCGTCATCGGGGCGAGTCGGCAAAAGCGGCGATGACGCTTAACCGCTGAGGCCGGGCAAGGCGAGGCCTCACGACGCTCGGGGGTCGAGGGGGCGACGTTGGCCGCTGGCCTGGATGGCATCCCTCAAGCCACCCGAGGCGTGCACTGGCACGTGTCCGCAAGCGACGCCGTGGTGCTGTTCGTAGTCGATGTCGTGCTCACGGTCGTTGCAATCGCACTTCTCGCATGGCGCGCACGCAAGTCCCATGGCATGCATCGCGACTTGTGCGTCGTGGGCGCCACCGTGCTCGGTTTCCTCCTGTTGGCCGTCTTCGTCATCGTTGCCGGCCTGGGC
>JBHEMF010000133.1:0-5137 GCA_046352665.1 Thermoplasmatota archaeon | reverse complement strand
CTCGGACCCCGCGCTCTACGCCGCCGGCGTCATCTCGGTGCAGGCGGCCTGCGAGGACTCGCGCGTCTTCTTCACGGACCAGTCGCAGGTCTTCGCCCCCGGAGCCACGATCAATGCGTGGGCCTGGACCTTCGGCGACGGCGGCACGAGTCCCACCCGCAATCCCTGGCACCTCTACGCCCAGCCCGGCACGTACACCGTCGTGGAGACCGTCACGGACTCGAACGGCAACACGGCGTCGGCGACACACACCGTGGACACGATCGGCGACCCGAACTGCTGCCCGACGCTCGCCCCGGTCTCGGACTTCTTCGTGCCGGAAGGCGCCTCCGTCCATTTCAGCGCCTTCGCCACCGACTTCGAAGGCGACTCGCCCATCTACGCCTTGTCGGGCGACCTGCCCAGCGGCGCCGAGATTTCCTTGATGGGGCAGTTCACGTGGCACACCCAACGGGGCGACGCCGGCAACTACACGGCCTTCGTGCATGTGAGCCAAGCGACATTGCCCGCCGACCCCCTCAACCCCGGCCCTTGCGACGATGCGCAGCAGTTCGTCATCCATGTCCGGCCGCTCCCGCCGGTGCCGAGCGTCCAAGACACGGACCTGGACGGCGTCTCGGACTCCAGCGACAACTGCCCCTCCACGCCGAACTCCGGCCAAGCCGACGCCGACCACGACGGCAACGGCGACGCTTGCGACGGCACGGGCGCCCCCACCGCTCGGGAGGACACACCGCCGGCCCCCTCGCAACCCGCAACGCCTCCGGACAGCGACCTGGATGGTGTCGTCGACGCCGCTGACAATTGCCCCGCCCAGCCGAACCGCGGCCAGTCGGACGTGGACGGCGACCGCCTCGGTGACACGTGCGACGCGGACCAGGACGGCGACCAGGTCGTGGACACGACGGACGACTGCCCGCGCGCGCCCGACCCGCAGCAGCCCGACGTGGACGCGGACGGGGTGGGCGACGCCTGCCAAGCCGCCATCGCCGCCGGATGCGCCGAATGCGCTCCCGAGACTCCGGTCCGTTCCCGTCCGCAGGCCGACCCCGCCGTGGCCCAGCAAGCCCAGGGTGTCGCAAGCGGCCTCCCCGTGGGACTCGCCGCCTCGCTCCTCGTCATGGTCCTCGTCGCGGTGCCGCTGGTCCTGGTCCTCCTCGGGCGGCGCCGGAGCCAGCGTTAAGCGTCCAGCCGCCGTCGCGACGGCGATGACGACGGTGGCGCTCCGCCTCGCCTACCAGGGCGCCGCCTTCGACTCCTACGCGCGCCAGCCCGGCCGCCGCACCGTGGAGGGCGCCCTCGTCGCTGCCCTCGGGCGCGAAGGCCTCGTTGCGGGGACGTTCCGCACGGGAAGCCGCACCGACGCAGGCGTCTCGGCGTTGGAGAACGTATGCCGCGCCGAACTGGACCGGCCTCACCTGCGCGGCCTCGTGCCGGCCGTGCAGAAACTTTTGCCCGCCGGCTTGTGGCTCACGGCGGCCGCGGTGGCTCCCAGCTTCGACCCGCGCCGGGCCGCATGGCGGCAGTACCGCTACGTCGCTCCCGCCGGCGGCGAGGACTTGGATGCGATGCGCAAGGCCGCCCAAGAGTTCGTGGGAACGCACGCGATGCATGCCTTTGCCCGCGTCGAGGCCGGCCGGAACCCGGAACGTACGGTGCTCGAGTGCAGCGTCGCGCCGGCGGACCGGTTCTTCGCCTTCACGGTGCGCGGTGAATCCTTCCTGTGGAACCAGGTCCGCCGCATGGTGTCGGCGATCCTCGCCGTGGGGCGCGCCGAGGCCAAGGTCGAGGACATCGAGCGGGCCTTCGCCGCGGGTCGGCCCCATCCGCGTTTCGGCGTCGCGCCAGCCGAAGGGCTGCTCCTCGAACGGGTCCACTACGAAGGGCTTCTGTGGGACGCGCAGGCGGGCGGCATCGACGTGCGCCGCGTCATGCCCGACTTCGTGCAGGCCACCATTGCGCTCGCAGTCGCCCAGCACGTAGCCGGGACTTCGCCTACGGGATGACCCTCGTCATTTGTCTGCAAGGCGTCTTCGTGCTTTTTCGTGGTTTTCGGGTTCAGAAAAACGAAACTTGTGGCGCAAGATCGCCCGGAAACACGAAAACCACGAAAACAGACGAAACCCGCTTCACCACGTCGATTTCTTATCGACGACGTAGTTGCGGATGAGGTTCAGGGTGCCGCGCTTGGAGATGGCCTTCACTTTCCGCAGGTCGTCGGCGGAGAGCTCCACGTCCTCGAACTTGAGGACGTCCTTCATGCCACCGCGCCTGCTGGGCAGGTTCATGGCGGCGGAGACGACCTTGCCCGAGCCCGCGATGGGGTAGCCCAAGGCCTGCAGGATGGCGAGCGCCTTGCCGGCCTCCACGTGGTCCAGGACCGTGCCGTTGCGGATGGGGACGACCTTGAATTCCTTCATGCCTTCTCCAGGAGGGCGGCAAGTACAGCCATGCGGACGGGGACGCCATTGCGGGCCTGGTCAAAATACTTGGCCGCCGGTGTCGCGTCCACGTCGGGGTCGATCTCGTCCACGCGTGGCAGCGGATGCATGACGATGGCCTTGCTCGACGTGCGCGAGAGCAGCGCCGCGTCGATGCGGAAACTCCCTTTCACCGCGTCGTACTGCTTCGCGTCCTCGAAGCGCTCCTTCTGCACGCGGGTCACGTAGAGGACGTCGCAGTCGCGCGCCGCCTCGTCGAGGCTCGCCTCCGGCACGTCCTTGGCGATGCCCGCGGGCAACCCGAGTCCGGGGGCGGCAACCGAGCAGGGTTGGGCGCCGAGGCGCAGGAGTGCTGGGACGAGGCTGTGCACGGTGCGGCCGAACTTGAGGTCGCCCACGAGGCCGACCTTGAGTCCTTCGATGCGCCCCTTCTCCTTCCGCATCGTGTAGAGATCGACCAGGGTCTGCGTCGGGTGCTCGCCGGGGCCGTCGCCGGCGTTCACGACGGGGATGCCCGCCACCTTCGCGGCCCGCGCGGCGGCACCTTCCTTCGGGTGGCGCATCACGATGAGGTCGGCGTAGCCGGAGAGCATGCGCACCGTGTCCTCGAGGCTCTCGCCCTTGCTGCTCGACGTCGTGGCCGGGTCGGAGAAGCCGATGACCCGCGCGCCGAGGCGCTGCGCTGCGGCCTCGAAGCTGAGGCGTGTGCGCGTGCTCGGCTCGAAGAACGCCGTGCAGACGATGCGGCCGTCGAGGAGGTGCTTCACGGCGGCGCGGTCGGCCTCCATGGCGGCGGCGCGGTCGATGAGGCGGCGGATGTCCGCGTCCTTCAGGTCGTGGATGCTCACGAGGTGCTTCATGTCAGGGCTCCAGGATGTGGGCGAGTCGCTCGGTGCCTGCGAGGGCGGGGCTTGCGTCGTGCGTGAAGCGGCCGGCGAGGGCACGCAGCATGGGCGGTGTGGCAAGTGTCGTGAGGAAGACGGCGAGGAGCAGGGCGGCGTACTGCCAGTTGGCAAGGAGGCCCGCCGCAAGCCCTGTCGCGGCGAAGAGGAGGCCGACCTCGCCGCGCGGCACCATGCCGACGCCGACCACGAGCCGGCTTGCCTGGCCGCCCACGACGCCGAGGCCGCAGACGAGCTTCGCGACGACGGCCGCCACCGCAAGCCCCAGCCCGATCGCCAAGACTGCGAGTCCGTGGCCGGCGAGAGCGGTGAGGTCCACGCGCATGCCGAGCGTGACGAAGAATAGCGGCACGAAGAGGGCGCCGACGGGCCGGACGTCCTCGAAGAGGCGGTGGGCGTGCCGGGCCGGGGCGACAAGGATGCCGGCCACGAAGGCGCCGACGATGGCGGCGAGGCCGGCCTGCTCCCCCAGCCAGGCCATGGCGAGGGCAAACGCGACACCGAGGACCACGAGCGCGCCGGGCGCCTGGAGCCGCTCCGCCGCGAGGTCGGCTCCGCGGGGGACCAGCCGGATGCCGAGGAGGACGGCGGCGAGGAGGAAGGCGAGGGCCAAGGCGGCCATGCGGACAAGGTCCCAGGGCCCCGGCGCGACACCCGACACCGCCGCCGCGACAAGGGCCGTCACTCCCGCGAGGATGAGGAGCCCGCCCACGTCGTCGAGGACGGCAGCGCCGAGGATGATGCGCGACTCGCCGGTGCGGAGCTTCCCCATGTCGGCAAGGACGCGCGCGGTGATGCCGACACTCGTGGCCGTGAAGGTGGCACCGACGAAGACGTGCAGGAGCGGCCCGTGCAATGCAGGGATGGCCGCGTCCCAGGCTGGCCAGGCCTTGGCGAGTGCCGCGCTGAGCAGGGCGCCGAGCGCGAAGGACACGGCGATGCCGATGAAGGCGACGAGGGCGCTCGACGTGCCGACCTTGCGCATCTGCCGCAGGTCCGACTGCAGGCCCACCTCGAACAGGAGCAGGACCGAGCCGAGCATGGCGAGGAAGCCGATGGCCGCCGCGCGGGAGTCTCCGGCGGCCAGGTCCGGCAGGATGCCCCAGCGACCGAGCAGGGTCGGCCCGAGGAGGACGCCGGCGGCAAGTTCCCCGAGCACCGCCGGCTGGCGGGCCCGCTCCGCCACGAACCCGCCGAGGCGGCCCGCGGCCAGGAGGACGACGAGGTCGAGGAGGATCCGCACCGCCTCGCCGGTCACGGCCTGTCGCACGGCGCCGCCGTTCATAAAGCGGCGCGGACCGCACCGGCGGCAGCGCAGCACTTATCTGTGCGACCCGAGTCGGCCGACCCGCGCGGGTCCAGAGCCCGCGCACACGGTCCGCAAAGGCGGCCGGGCCCGTGGTCTAGGGGTCATGACGGCGCTCTTACAAAGCGCAGGTCGCTGGTTCAATTCCGGCCGGGCCCATCCCGCCGGCGACACCGCCCCCGGACCCTTCCTCCTCCCAACAGCCCCGTAGTCTAGCGGTCAAGGATAGGGGCCTCTGGAGCCTTTGGCGATGGTTCGAATCCGTCCGGGGCTATTCGTTCGCTGCTCTCGCTCGTCCGGGGCGACGATACTTTGCCTGTGACCTTCGTTCAGAACGGCGGCGCGTTCGGGCTCACGACCTGGGTCTTCTCGACGGCGTAGGTGAACTTCCCGTACGGCATCTTCAGGACCAAGTGCTGGCCGCGCTTCAGCTGGTCGATCGTGCGGAAGGGCGCCAGGTAGGTCGTGCGGTGGCCCGCGATCGCCAC
>JBHEMF010000132.1:0-5189 GCA_046352665.1 Thermoplasmatota archaeon | reverse complement strand
CTCGATCGTCGCCACGGAGCCTTTCGGGCCGGGGCCTGCAGCTCCGTACCGTGCGATTTTTCCGGCCTTCGAATTCTTGAAGATCGAGGTGTAGAACTTCACCGCCTCTTCAGCGTTGTTGTCGAACCAGAGGAACGGCGTGATGCTGGAGACCGACTGACGGCTGCCCCGCGGCGCGCGCGTCACGGGGCCCGCCGCCCGCTCTGCCGTCTTGGCGCCATTCCGGCCCGTCTTGCGCTTCGCCACCATGCGCGGCCATCCCCCGCCCCGACTTAGCCGCATGCCGCAACGCTCATCGCCGCGGACCGGATGGAAGCCAGCGTGCCCGACGAGGCCCTGCCGGAAGCTTGGGCGGCGACAGCCCCGACTCCGGCCCGCGAGCCGGGCGAACTCCCCGCCATGGAGCTGGAGCACTCCAAGGCCATCGCGCGCCTCCGATACCACCCCGAGGCCCGCACGCTCACCGTCGAGTTCCGCAACGGCTCGGTCTATCGCTACTTCGGCGTCTCGCGCGACGACTACACGAAGCTCGCCACCTCAGCGTCGCCGGGGGCGAGGTTCAACGCCGACATCGCGCCCTACCACGAGAACGAGCGGTTGGCCTGAAGGGTCAAGGTGGCCCGGGAGCGCCCTGGATCGGGGCCTGCCAACCGGGGGAGCAGGTCCTCGTCATGAGGTCGAAGTGGGCGCTGGCGCTGCCCTCGATCACCTGGAGGATGAAATGGCCGGTAGCCCCCGCCGCCACGGCCTGCGGCATGACCCGCGGCACGTCGGGCTCGTCCACCCAGCTTTCGGGCAATGCCGCGATGACATCCGAGGCGAGCGACCCGTCGGGGCCCGAGAGTCGCCAGCACGGGCGCCAGGCAGTGTCAAGCGAATCGGCGGGCCAATCGAACGGCATGTCCGCGCCGGCGCGGTTGTCCACGGCCACACGATACCGGTAGCAGCCGTACGTGGAGTCGCCGGGCAACGCCTCGTCGGTCCGTTGCCCGCAATGTCCTCGCGTCCATGCCGCGGATTCGACTCGCGCCGTGACGGGCCCGCCCTCCGCCGGCGGAACGGGCGGAGCCGGGCATGGGAAGCCGCACGAACCCTCCGGGACGGGCACCCACGGCCCGACCCGCAGGCCCGATTGCCGCAGCGCCACGATGCGCAGGTCCGGGGCACTCCCCCACGTGAGGACCGCGTCGCCGCCCGCCACGGTCGCCGGCGCAAGCGACTCCTCGTACACCAGCATGTCGGCGTCCAGGCCCTGCCAACGGGCCTCGGCAAGGTCCGCGGCCGTCGTCGGCGCCACGGGCCGGAGCACCCAGCGGTAGCAAGTCTGCTCCGGGTAGTCGCCATGGCATGGACCGGCCGAGGCCTCTGCGATCCCGAAACGCGGCGCCTCGGCAGCCACCGGCGGCGATGGGGTCCCATGCGGCGTCGGCACGGCGCATCCGGCTAGAACGACCACGAGGAACGCCACCGCTTGCCTGGCCACTGCGCCCGGACCTGGATGCGGGCAGAAAAGCTTCGGCGTCAGGTCCTTGCCGGCCCCGCCGCCGCCGCGACCCGGTCGCTCCGCCGTGGCGCCAACACTTTTGACCGGAGCGAGGTACGCCCCAGCATGGGCCTGTTCACGAAGAAGGGAGACGACGCCGTCCTTGCCAAGCTGGCGGAGGCCCCCGCGCAGTACCGGGAGATCGGCGAGCGCCTGCACCGTGTCGTACGGGACAATGCCCCGTCTTTGGAGCCCGTCGTGCGGTGGGGTCTTGCATTCTACACGAAGGACGGCAAGGACGTCTGCTACATCAAGACGGACCCCAAGTTCATCGCCTTCGGGTTTGCCGAGACGGCCGCTCCGACGGAAGGGGCAAACATGCACCCGGTCGCATGGACCATCACGTCGCTGGACAAGGCCACGGAGGCCAAGATAGGCGCCCTCGTGAAGAAGGCGGCGGCCTGACGGCGCGATTCGAAGTCTAGGCGTTCGCGCTCGATCGCGCGAAGCATTGAGCGCGTGTAGATGCGCTGCGGTGCATCCCCACGCCAAGCGCCCAGGCTGGGATTTGAACCCAGGTCGGAACCGTGACAGGGTCCATGATAGGCCGCTACACTACCTAGGCAGGCGTTTTTCCGGTGCGGAACCAGGCAAGGGTCCAGGGCCTGCGGGGCCTTGGGACCCTGTCACGGTCCACGCGCCATCGGAGGTTGTCAGTCTCCAGATTGCGGGACATGGCCCACCTATATGAGCGGTGCGCCCACCGTCCGCTGCGCCAACCTGGCGTGGCTGCTCCGGAGCGCATCGTTTTCCAGGCCCGCCAAACGCTTTCCCCCACCTCCCGGCCAACCCCTTAAGGCCGCCACCCACCTCGGTGAAACCAGCGGCCCCGATGTCCTCGGTCCTCCTGAACCTCTCCAACAGCCACCTCTTCTGGCAGGGGCGGGAGCCTGAGCCCATCGAGCCCATCCACCGGCCGTTCTTCCTCGCGTTCCCGCGCGACCCGCACGAGCCCATCCGCAAGGCGCACGACCGGCTCCTCAAGTGGGTCGAGGCGTCGCGCGGCGGCAACCCCGACGAGGACGCCCTCGCCAAGGTCCTCGAGGTGCGAGAGCCCATCCGCTACAAGTCCTTCTGGAACCCGGGCGAGTCGCGCGAGGTGATCCCCGTCGTCTGCAAGCGCAGCTACTGGGTGCCGGACGTGTCCGACAAGCTGTTCGCCGACCTCGGCTTCTACACGTGCGAGCACGACATCCCGTACCACGAGCGCGCCGCCGCCGACTTGGCCGCCGAGAAGGACTGGTGGCTCCTCGACACGCACGGCCACCCGAACAAGCTCAAGGTCATCACGTACGACATCGAGACGACGCAGTACGGCAAGAAGTCGGGTGCTGGCGGCGCCGGCGGCGGACGGGGCGGCGAGGGCTTGCCCATCGACGTCATCGGCTACGCCGACTTCGAGGTCGAGTACCAGGCGCAGAAGGACCTCGAGACGGAGCAGTTCGATTTCCAGTTCCGCCACATCCCGAACGACTGGCAGTCCCGCGAGGTGACACAGCTCGTGGCGCGCACGCCCGACGAGGAGATCGGCATCCTGGAGCAGTTCACCCAGCACGCGGCACGGCACGAGATCGTGGCGGGGCACAACATCCTCGGCTTCGACAACAAGCAGATCCACGACCGCATCGTGGAGCTCCTGCAGAAGGACAACCGCAACCGCACGCTCGGCCCCCGCACCCGCGACTGGTTCCAACGCTTCACACAGGTGTACTCGCGCCCCGACCGCTCCTTCCACTTCGGCACGAGCCAGGACATCGCGAACTGGCACCCCATCACGCTCGACACCTTCCACGCGGCGCGCAAGTTCTACTTCTTCCACGACGACTTCACGTTGAAGGGCCTCGCCCCGTGGCTCGGCATCGACGTGCCCGACCGCGTGTACCTGGAGCCGCACGAGATGGCGCTCGACGCCAAGACGCTGCTGTACAACAAGCACGACATCCAGGAACAGTTGGGCATCACGATGAGCCTCATCGCCCAGGCGCTCCCATTGTGCTTCACGGTGAACATGGGCCTGGACGACCTCCTTACGGGGGGCAACACGAAGATGTGGGACCACATGGCCCTCATCCGGGCGCGCCGCAACCGCAAGATGATGCCGGCCACCAGCCGCGCCCAAGCCATCGCGCGCGCCGTGCAGCGCCTCGTGCCCGCCAAGCCTTTCCCGACCCGCGTCGAGGTGGCGCAGGCCGTCCTCGACCTACCGACGGAGGAGCGCATGTCGTCGGCCAACAAGGAGATCCTGCGCGTCGCGAAGCAGGGGCCCGAGATGCCGTTCTGGTGCGAGCACCCGGGAGTCATCGTCCGCGCCAACCCCGGCGGCGACAACGGGGGCCTCACCGACGCGCCCGCCGGCGACGACCCGTACGGCTACGCCATCCCCGGCGGCATGACGCTGAAACCCGACACCGAACTGAAATCGCACTTCGTGCCATGGTACCATGTGGTGGCGGCGGACGTCGGCGCCATGTACCCCACGATCCTGAAGGCGCGCAACCTCACGGCGGACACCGTGGTGCCTTGCCGCAAGGGCGAGACGCCGGACGACTGGATCTGGCTCTTCGAGCTCGACCCGGCCTTCGTCGCCTCCGGCCTGTACGAGGTGCGGAAGGCGGACGCCGCGCGCGACCGGTTCACGAAGGGGCGGGGCTGGATGATAGGGGTCCGCCACAACCGCGAGCCGGGCATGGTGAACCTCGCCATGACGGGGGTCCTGGACACCATCCAGAAGGTGAAGACGGCGCGCTCCGAGGCCAAACGCAAGGGGCGGCCGAAGGACGAGATCCGCATCCACGACATGACGTACGCGAGCCTCAAGGCTGCCCGCAACGCCGGGACGCACGGCATCCTCGTCGCCGTGAACGTCTCCTGCCGCCAGTTCAACGTCTGGGGCGGCGCCAACATCACGACGATCGGGCAACGCATCCTCTACGAGACTTTGGAGGACTGGGAAGGCAAGGGCATCCGGGCCGTCTATGGGGACACTGACGGTCTCTACATGGGCTGCTCGAAGTCGGCGGGCAACATCCCGCACTTCGCCGCCGCCCTCGGCGCCGACGTGGAGCCCGAGGCGGACAAGTGGATCACGATGCCGGCCGTCGCCATGGAGGCCATCGCGCAGGCGAACCGCAAGTGGCGCGACGAGCTGTCCTACGAGGGTTTCGAGCTGGAGGCCGAGACGCACGACGCCATGGTGTTCGTCGTGCACAAGAACTACCTCATCTTCGACGCCGACAAGGGCGGCGGCGTCAAGATGGAGACGAAGGGCAACAATTTCAAGGCGAGCGACAAGGCGCCGCTCACGCAGGACGTCCTGCGCGCCATCATGGCGAAGGCCCTGCGCGACGTCGCGAGCTGGAGCAGCGAGGAGGCCGCCCGTGAGGCCATGAAGGTCGCGATCAAGAAGGCCACGAAGGAGGTCATGCAGACGGTGCAGGTGGCGCGCACGGACCGCGACGACCTCACGTTGCGCCAGACCGTGGGCAGCATCAAGTCCTACGAGACGAACCCGGACGGGACGCTGCGCAGCCAAGCCGTGCGCGCCGCGGCGCCGCGCGAGCTCGCGGCTTAGGTCCGGCGCCTGTCCAACCGGCTCGGGATGGGGAGCTGAACGCCTACGATCAGGCGCATGCGTGCACACGTAGCC
>JBHEMF010000131.1:0-5214 GCA_046352665.1 Thermoplasmatota archaeon | reverse complement strand
GTACGCCCTCGCGCAGGCGCGGCCCAACGTTGCGGCGGCACTCCACCCCGTGAACGCCCTCGCCATCTTCGGCCTCCTGCTCACGCTGGTCCACCGCCACCGGCCCTGGACGCGGCTGGCGACGGCTGCCTGAAATCCCCAGCCTCCGTCGCTCTCGCGTGGGCGCCCGCCTCGGCCAGCATTTCCTGCGCGACCTGCGCGTGCTGGACGCCGTCGTCGATTCGGCCCGGCTTGCCCCCGGCCAACGCGTCCTCGAAGTGGGCCCTGGCCCCGGCAACCTCACGGAGCGCCTCGCCAACGCCGTCGGAGCCGCGGGGAAGGTCGTCGCAATCGAAGCCGACGAGGACCTGGCCGAGGTGCTGCACGGACGCTGGCCGAACGTGGATGTCGTCGTGGACGACGCCGTGCGCGTGGATCTCGCAGCACTCGGCCGCTTCGACCGCATCGTCGCGAACCTGCCCTACCTCATCTCGGGCCCCATCACGGCGGCGTTCCTCGACCTCTTGGCAGTCCCCGCGACGCGGTGGGAGCGCGCCGTCCTCATGTTCCAGCGTGAGTTCGCCGAGCGTTTGCTTGCGAGCCCCGGCTCCGGCGACTACGGCCGGCTCACGGTGCATGCGGCGCGTCGGGCCAGGGTGACGAAGGTCCGCGACGTCCCGCCCGGCGCCTTCGAGCCGCCGCCGAAAGTCGATTCCACGGTCGTCTTGTTCGAGCCGCACGCGACGCCGCCGTTCCAGGTCCGCGACGAACGGCTCTGGCGCGCCGCCGTGGACGGCACGTTCCAGCGCCGGCGCAAGCAACTGCGCAACAGCCTGCCTGCAGCGGTTGGCGGCGCGGGTGTCCCGAGGGAGGATGCGCTGGCCGCGTTGCACGAGCGCGGTTGGGAGACGCGACGGCCGGAGAACCTCGCCCCCGCCGAATTCGCCGAGTTGGCCAACGCGTTGGCGGGTGACGCATGATCGAATGGGACGGCCCCGGCGGCCGCTACCGCGTCTGGGAGCACAAGGACGTGTACAAGCCGAGCCACGACACGTTCCTCCTCGCCCACGCCGTCGGGCACGAGGTGCGGCCAGGCGACCGGTTCGTCGAGGTCGGATGCGGTGCGGGCCTCGTGGCCATGGTCGCGGCCCGTCGGGGTGCTGCGGTGACGGCGACGGACCTGAATCCGGAGGCGGTGCGCCTGGCGCAGGAGAACGCCGGCGAAAACAGGCTCGCGGTGGACGTCCGCCGCGCCGACCTGCTGGCCGGGCTCATGGGGCCGTTCGACGTCGTCGCCTTCAACCCGCCCTACCTGCCGACGGCGCCGGAGGAGATGCTGCCAGGCCCGCTCAACCTGGCGTTCGACGGCGGCCGCGACGGCAACGAGACGGTGCTGCGCTTTGCGGCGCAGGTGGCAGAGTTGGAGCCGAGGCCGCGCGCCATCCTCGTCGTGCACAGCAGCCTCGCCGACCCGAACGCACTCGAGGGGGCGTTGGGCCGGCTTGGATACGTTGCCCAAGTCGTGGCCGAGGAGGCGCACTTCTTCGAGCGCATCCAGGTCCGGCGTTTCGCCCGCGACGCCGGGAATGTTCCGGTCGCCTCATAGCCTGCCTCCGCGGATGCCGTTCCATGCAGATGCCCCAGAGGCCGCACTGCCCCCGCTGCGCCGGCTACGAGGACAAGGTCATGCGCCGCGCCGACGGCGAGGAGCTTGCGGCCAGCGTGAAGCCCTGCAAGGACTACGCGATGTCCGACCGGTTCCGCACCTGGGCCGTTGCACAGATGCAGCGCGAGGTGTCAGGCCAGGTCTCCAGCGCCGGCCTCGACCGCATGGCGGTCCTGAAAGGGCCCGTCAAGCCAGCCAACGGATGACGAGGACGAGCAGCCCCGCGCCGGAGCCGGCCAGAAGGATGGTCTTCCAGGGCCAGTCGCGCATCGCGTCGAGCCAGTCCACGGCCCGCTCCTGCGCGCGCTCCAGCGCCGGCGTACGCGCCGTGAGCGCCGTCTCATGCTCGACGGCAGGCTTGGCGCCAAGGAGCGCCGAAAGGTCCACCGGGCCCGCGGCCTTGGCGGGCTGCGTCTCGAGGAGGCCGGCGCCCAGCCACGAGAACTTGGTCGCCGGGGCTGCGGAGACGGGCGCGGGAGCGACCGCCGTCTCGGGTGCCACGAGCGTCTGCCATCCCGCCGACGCGGCCTTGGACGTGAGTTGCGACGCGGGCGCGCCAAACGGAAGGGTCGGCAGGGCACCCGGGACCGGCTGGTGCAGTTCGGCGACGAGCTCGTCCACGTCACGGGCAGCGGCCGAGGAGGGTCCGGCGAAACTGAAGGCGCGGCCCGAAGCCGGCCACGGATGAGCGTCGAGGTCGCGGCGCATGGGGTCCGTCGCGGCGTCCACGGCGGGAAGGTCGCGCGGCAGAGGTCCCGTCACGATGACCATCGTCTCGTCCACGACGACCACACCCATCTGGGCAGCAAGCCGGCGCAGGTCGGGGGCAAGCGTAGGTGCGGCGACGACCGGAGTGGCGCCGACGTCGCGCGCCATCGTGCGGACGCGACCGATCTCGGCGCCGTCCACGCCGCCGGCATCGCCAAAGGAGATGAGGAGCGCCCCGAGCGGGCCGTCGGCGACCATCGCCACGGCATAGACGTTCTCGGACGTGCCGCGCACCTTCGGGTTCTCATGCACCTCGTATCCCTTGGCGCGGTAGAACTGGGCAACACGGGCCTCGAACACGATGGAGAGTCCTGGAAGGGGGATAAGCGGGTTTCGAAACGGTGCGGCTGAGCAACATGAGAGTTGTCCTCCTGCGCGGACAGCCGAAAGTCGCGGCGATGGCCGCGGTCCGATGCTTCAAGGATGCCCGCGCCAGTGTGACCTCATGGAAGGGACCGCAGAGGCCGAGGCGACCGGCATGGCGCAGCGTCTTGCGCCGTGGTCGGTGATCCTGCTGCTCTTCGCAGCCCTCGCGTTCGGCGGTGCCGTCGTCATGGACTTGTGGCCGATGGCCGTCGGCGCTGGAGCGTTCGGCCTGGGCGGCATCATCATCCTCGTCTGGACGGCGCGCGCAAGTTCCCGACACCAGTTTTGAACCGGCGTGGCGTTCCATGACCGTGGACGAGCGCGACGAAGCCTCTCGTGCCGCGGTCCGTTCAGCGCAGCTCTCCATCATCCTCATGGTCGCCGCCGCCGTCTCGCTCACGATCGGCGCCGTGACTGGGCTCTGGATCGTCGCCATCCTCGCGGGGTTCGTCGGCTTCGTCGGCGTCGGCCTGCTGTTCCTCACCGGGCTGCAGAGCGGGCGGAAGGACGCGCCCAAGCCTTGAACCGGCGAAAAAGAACCCCCAACCTTCAAACCTGACTGGCAAGTCGCCACCCGAGAATGGCGGACGCCGAGCCTTGGGACCTGCAGGCCATCACGGCGAAGTGGCAGGAGCGCTGGTGGGCGGCGAAAGTGCACCACGCCGAGCGCAAGCCTGACGCCAAGGTGGAGTGGTGGCAGCCCGTCCCTGGGGCAGCGGGTGCACCGCGCAAGCCCACATATTTCATTCACTTCGCCTACCCCGGAATCTCGGGCTACCTGCACGTCGGCCACATGCGGGGCTTCACCTACACCGACGTCTTTGCGCGCTACAAGCGGATGACCGGCCACGAGGTGCTCTTCCCCGCCGGCTTCCACGCCTCCGGCATCCCCGCGGTGGCGTTCGCGGCCGAGGTGAAGCGCGGCGAGAAGACGGAGTACCTGCGCGCCAACGGCTACGAAGGCCCCGTCGAGGCCCTCGCAGACCCGCGCGCCGTGGTCGATTACTTCGCGCAGGTCTATACGAACGACTACTGGAAGAGGTTCGGGTTCCTCATCGACGAGCGGCGCAACTGCACGACGATCGATCCAGCGTACGGCCGGTTCATCCAGTGGCAGTTCCGGGCCCTCAAGGCCAAGGGCCTCCTCGTCCAGAAGCCGCACTACGCGCCGTTCTGCCCCGTGGCCGGGCCCGTCGCCGTGGACAAGTCGGAGACGGACATCAAGCAGGGCGGCAACGCCGAGATCCTGGAGTTCGTGGCGTTGCGTTTCGTGCTCGACGCGGGCGCCGTCGATGCAGAGCGCGTCATCCTCCCTTGCGCCACGTTGCGTCCGGAGACGGTGTACGGCTGCACCAACGTCTGGATCCACCCCGACGCCGAGCACCACCTCGTCCGCGTCTGGCGAGACGGTGCCGTGCGGGACGGCGATCCGTCCGAGCTGTGGCTCGTCTCGGAGCAGGGCAAGCGCAAGCTCGAGTGGCAGATGGAGCGCGCCCAGGCCACGGGCAGGGCCCTCTGGGGCCGGGACGTCGTCGGCAAGGATGTCCGCGCACCAATGACGGGCATGACCGTGCCCGTCCTGGCCGGCGCCTTCGTCGATCCCATGATCGCCACAGGTGTCGTCATGTCCGTCCCCGGCCATGCGCCGTTCGACTACGCGGCCTACCGTGACGCCGGCCTCGACGAGTCGAGGATCCCGCAGATCGTCAAGGTCGAGGGCTACGTCGGGCTGCCGGCCAAGGTCGCGTGCGACAGGCATGGCGTCAGGTCGCAGGCCGACAAGGCGGCGCTGGAGGCCGCGACGGAGGAGCTCTACGCGGACGAATTCAACAAGGGCGTCCTCACCGAGGCGTGCGGGCCGTACGCCGGCAAACGCATCAAGGCCGTGAAGGACCAGTTGCGCGCGGACTTCGCCGCCGCCGACGCGGGGCGTGTCGTCCGGCAGTTCTCCGAGCTCGTCATCTCGCGTGCCGGCGAGGTCGTGGACGTGAAGCGCATCCCCGACCAGGACTTCATCCACTACGCCGATGCGGCATGGACGGAGAAGGCGAAGGCGCACGCGGCGACGATGTCGATCTTCCCGCAGAAGTACAAGGAGGAGATGCCGAACGTGCTGGACTGGTTCGGCGACCGCGCGTGCGTTCGCCGCGGGGCGTGGCTCGGCACGGAGTTCCCGTTCAAGCCCGGCTGGATCGTCGAGCCCATCGCGGACTCGACGTTCTACCCGTGGTTCTACGTCGTGCAGCGCTACCTGCGCTCGGAGTGGAACCCAGACCCCCCCGGCGGAGGGTTGCGCATGGAGGAGCTCACGGACGCCTTCTTCGACTACGCGTTCAACGGGCGCGGAGCCCCGGCGCGGCCGCTGTGGGAGCGCATCGGCAACGTCACGGAGACGGCGCTGGGCGACTTCGTAGACATCACCGTCTTCCTCATCC
>JBHEMF010000130.1:0-5363 GCA_046352665.1 Thermoplasmatota archaeon | reverse complement strand
GCAAGGAGACGCTTCTCGACGAGGTCCAGCTCCTCCACCGGGTCCGTGCAGCACGTGATCAAGAAATCCGGGCCGAGGAAGATGCCGACGGTGAGCCAGGTGAGCTCGTCGTTCTTCTTGTCCCAGCGGGGTGCCCGGGCCACGACGAACGTGAGGTCCGGGTAGTCCTCCACCTTGGGGCGCTGCCGGTGGTTGCGCACGTCCTCGATGGCGAGGGGGTGCAGGTTGAACACGGCGCCCAGCGTGTCGAGCTTCTCCTCCGCCAAGCCTTCCAGGCGGATCCAGACGTGCGTCGGGCCCCACGCAAGCTCGCGCGCCGTCTCCGGCTCGAGCTGCGCGCGCTTCCGCCACGCGCCGTTCTCGAACGCGAGGACCTGCATGGGTGCGCCAAGGGTCCGGGACGTAAAGACCCGCGACACGGCAGCGCCGGCCCGGCCTCCGGAGCACGTGCCGGGACGACGCCGGCCGCCGCCGACAACCCACTTAACAGGAGTCATCCTGCCGGGGCCATGCGCGAAGGGCAGGACAGGCGCTTCGCGGAGGTGCTGGACCTCGTCCACGCCAAGGAGTGGCCGGCGGTGCGGGCACGCATCTGGGACTGGGAGCCCGCCCAACTGCAGGGACTCATCGAGGCTTGCGGAAGCCACGACGACGTCCTCCTGTTCCGCGCCCTGCCGCGCAACCTGCAGGCCGACGTCTTCGGCCGCCTCGACCCCGGACGCCAGGAGCGCCTCCTCCACCTGCTCACGGACCAGGAGACGCGGGACGTCCTGGCCGAGCTCGCGCCGGACGAGCGCACGGCCTTCCTGGAGGAGCTCCCCGGCGAGGTCACGCGCCGCCTCCTGGAGATGCTGTCGCCGGCCGACCTGCAGGAGGCGCGCCAGCTCCTGGGCTACCCGCCGGAATCGGTGGGGAGGCTCATGACCCCCGACTACGTGGCGCTGCGTCCGGAATGGACCCTTGAGCAGGCGCTCGCAGCGATCCGGCGCCGCGGCCGCGACTCCGAGACCATCAGCCGCGTGTACGTCACCGACGGGAAGGGCCGGCGCCTCGACGACCTGCGGCTGCGCCAGGTCATCCTCGGCGACCCGGGCGCGCGCGTCTGGGACCTCATGAACCGCGACTTCCCCGCCTTGTCGGCCTTCGACGACCGCGAACGGGCGGTGGACGAGATGCGGCGCCACGGCGTCTTTGCCCTCCCCGTCCTGGACTCCGACGGCGTGCTCCTGGGCATCGTGACGGCCGACGACGCCTTGGAGGTGGCCGAGAAGGAGGCGACGGAGGACATCCAGAAGCTGGGCGGCCAGGAGGCCTTGGCCGCACCCTACCTGGAGACCCGCTTCCGCACGATGGTCCGCAAGCGCGCCGGCTGGCTGGCACTCCTCTTCGTGGGCGAGATGCTCACGGCAAGCGCCATGGGCCGGTACCAGAACGAGATCGCAGGCGCCGTGGTGCTCGCGCTCTTCATCCCGCTCATCATCTCCAGTGGCGGCAACTCCGGCTCGCAGGCAAGCACGCTCGTCATCCGCGCCCTTTCGCTCGGGCACCTGCGCCTGCGCGACTGGTGGCGCGTCGTGTCGCGCGAGCTGGCGGCCGGCCTCGTCCTCGGCGCCGTCCTGGCCGGGATCGGCGTCGTGCGCATCGTCCTCTGGCACTACCTCTTCGGCTCCTACGACGCCGCCTTCGCCCTCGTGGCGGCGACCGTCGGCCTCGCCGTCGTCGCGGTCGTGACGTGGGGGACGCTCACGGGGTCCACTCTGCCGTTCCTGCTGCGCCGCCTCGGCTTCGACCCGGCCACCGCGTCGGCACCCCTCGTGGCGACCTTGGTGGACGTCTCCGGGCTCGTGATCTATTTCACGATCGCGGCCTTCGTGCTGGCCGGCCACCTCCTTTGACGGCGGCCCCCTACGCAACGGTCAAGTGCAGGGAGGCATCGTTTCCGGCATGGGGAAAGAGGGCATCCAGAACCTCGGCATCCAAGGCATCGACCACGTTGACTTCGTCGTGCGCGACCTGGAGCGAAGCCGCGCCTTCTACGAGGGCAAGATGGACTTCGCGCTCACGGCGCGCTCGGGCCCCCAGTACGAGGAGGCGACAGGCGAGCGCTCCCTCGTCTTCGACGCAGCAAAGGTGCGCGTCCAGGTCACTTCGCCCACGGCCAAGGAATCGCCGGCCGGCCGTTTCCTGAGGAACCACCCCGACGGCGTGCGGACCGTCACGTTCCGCGTCTCCGACCTCGGCCACGCCTGGAAGACCCTGGAGGCCCGCGGCGCCAATTTCGTGGAGGAGCCCGCCGGCAAGCTGGGCCACCGCAGCTTCGCCATCGCGAGCCCGCTGGGCGACGTGCAGTACGTGTTCCTCGAGAAGGGGGTAGGCGATGGGCCCGGCGGCGTCGATCCCAGGCTCACCCCCGTCGTGCGCACCGGCGCCGAGAAGACGGGCGGCAACCGGCACCGGTTCACGCACCTCGACCACATCACGTCGAACACTCTCGACATGCGCAACCTCTCGGCCTGGTACCGGGATGTCCTCGGCTTCGAGCACTTCTGGGACATCCGCTTCCACACGCGCGACTCGAAGCCCGACCAAGGCGGCGCCGGCGGCCCGGGCGGCTCGGGCCTGAACTCCATCGTCATGTGGGACCCGAGCTCCAACGTGAAGTTCGCCACGAACGAGCCTTTGCGGCCCAACTTCTACAACAGCCAGATCGCGAAGTTCTGCGACGACAACAAGGGGCCCGGTGTCCAGCACATCGCCTTCGCCACCGGCCACATCATGGACGTCATCCCGCAGATGCGCACGGCGGGCCTCAAGTTCCTGGAGACGCCGGACGCGTACTACGCCATGCTTCCCAAGCGCCTCGCCGAACGCGGCGTCGAGAACCTCAAGGAGGAGATCGAGGATCTCCGCAAGCGCCGCATCCTCGTGGACGGCCGCGACAACCGGTACCTGCTGCAGATCTTCATGCAGGAGGCTGCACTCCTCTACAACGAGGCCGCCGCGGGGCCGTTCTTCTACGAGGTCATCCAGCGCCACGGCGACCAAGGCTTCGGCGAGGGGAACTTCCGCGCCTTGTTCGAATCCATCGAGAGGCAGCAGACGGGCGAGACGCAACGGACGGTCAACAATCCGTACCTCATGGATTGAGTGCGGGGAGATAGCGGCCATATAGGGGGTCTGCGTCGCCGCGCCCATGCGCATCACCCCCGTTGCCCTCGTCCTCCTCCTGGCCGGCGCAGTGCTTGCCGGCTGCTCCAGCCCTCCGGCCGACGACAAGACGATCCTCCCGCCGCCGCCTCCGCCGCCGCTCTACCCGGTCTTCACGACGCCGACGAAGGTCGGGACCGGCGGCGAGCCCGGCCTCCTCCTCACGAACGGCACCATCTGGGCGCACGCCCCCGGCCACATGTGGCGCTCCGAGGACAAGGGCGCAAACTGGACCGCGGTCGATCCCGGCCCGGCGCTGGGCGTCTTCGGCAACGACGCCGAGATGGTGCAGGACTCGACGGGCCGCATCTACTACTCGGACCTGCAGCTCACCGCCACCCTCGCCGTCTATTCCTCGGGCGACAACGGCAAGACCTGGGACTACCACCCCATCGCCTCGATGTCCCCCGCCGTGGACCGCCAGTGGATGGCGACCGGCCCCGACGCCGGCCCGCTGAAGGGCTCGGCGCCGGCCGTGTACCTCGCGTTCAACCAGCTCACCTCCAGCCCCTGGGTCATGAAGTCCACGGACGGCGGGAAGACCTGGCTCGGCCACATCGTGGACCCGACGCAGGATCCCGGCCGCTTCTGGAGCATCGGCAACCTCGTGGCCGACAACAGGACCGGGCAGCTCTTCCTCACCTGGGTCGTGGGGAGCGCCGCACACGGCATCGGCCCCGAGCCGCCCGTCGTGGACTGGAAGATCCGCATGGCGACCAGCACCGACGGCGGCCTCACCTGGACCGCGCACGACATCTACGACCCGGCCGGCAACCCGGGCCACCTCTTCGCCGTCCTCGCCGAGGACTCGGCGGGCCGCCTCTACACGACCTGGTCGCAGGACGTGGGCGACCACGAGGAGATCATGCTCATGTCGTCCGCCGACCAAGGCACGACCTGGACCGCGCCAGTGAAGGTGAACCAGCACAACGGCACCGCCGTGCAGCCGTGGATCGCCGCGGGCGCCGCGGGCCACGTCGCCGTGGTCTGGTATGGCAACAACCAGACCAAACTGTCCGACGACGCTTCGGGCGACTGGTTCGTCTATATGGCGCAATCACTGGACGCGAACGCGACGGCGCCGCACTTCACGGAGTCGAAGGTGTACGAGGATGCCATCCGGACCGGCCCCATCTGCACGGTCGGCATCGCCTGCGACCCCACGTCGGACGCCCGCGACCTGCTGGACTTCTTCGAAGTGAAGCTCGACGCCAAGGGCAACGCCAACGTCATCTTCGCCGACACGAACCACAAGGGCATCTTCTTTGCCCGCCAGGTGGACGGACCGACGCTCTAGGGGGGAAAGGGGGGAAGGCCTCGGATGAGGTCTAGCAGCAGAAGCCGCCGCAGCAGTCGCCAGGTCCGGTCAAGGTGCACCTCCAAACCCGGCTACACCGAGTGAAGTTCTAATAATGCAAAGTTTGAAGTTGGATAGTAACCTGCGGGGAACCATGGCGAAGGCGCTCCCTGTCGCGCAGTGCGTCTGCACCGTGGGCGGCGTGATCGACACGATCGGCAAGAAGTGGACGATGTGCATCGTCGTCACGGTCGGCAACCAGCCGGGCATCCGCTTCAACGGCCTCCTTGCGGCACTCGGGACCATCAGTCCCCGCACTCTGTCGGAGACCCTCAAGGAACTGGAGCGCGAAGGCATCGTCGGACGGCAGGCCTTCCGCGAGACGCCGCCCCGCGTCGAGTACCGCCTCACGGCCGAAGGGACGCGGTTGCGGACGGCCGTGGCACCCCTCATGGAGTGGGCTGCGGCGCGGCCGGGCGCCGTCTGCCGGCCGCCCGCCTAGATGGGGCCGTGGTCTGGGACCGCAGGGGCCTGGCGTTGCAACCACCATTCCGCCAGGCGCCCTGCGGCGATCATCGTCTAGCTGCAATTGTGGCGGGGCATCCCGCCGGGGCCGCATGGCAGGTCGCGGCCGCACATCGAGCATTCCACGACCTCCACGCTCATGCATGGGGCTTGGCTGGCGCCCGATATGGAAGTCCTGGCGAACGGGTTGAAACGGCCGGCCTATTCCTCGGCGTCCTCGGCCTCAGGCTCCGGGAAGTCGACAAGCGAGTCGAGGCGCCTCGTGAACGCCTCATCCAGGTTCGCTCGCAGGTTCGTCGCCAGGATGGCGATGCCGTCGAACAACTCCATACGC
>JBHEMF010000129.1:0-5380 GCA_046352665.1 Thermoplasmatota archaeon | reverse complement strand
CTTCTCGGTGATTCACACGGTCATTTTGCATCCGATCCCGTTCTCTCAGCCGGAGGAACTGGTCTGGTTTTTTGAGGGACATCGCCAGTCGCAATTCGGCGGGATTTCGTTGCCCGACTTCGAGGACTGGCGCCGGCGGCAGCGGCACCGTCGGGATCGGTCCCGATGGAGGGGCCGTCGGCGCTCCGCCTCCCACGGGGACCGGCAGCGGAAGCGGAGGAAGGTACTGGGCTTGCGCCGGGGCCGAGAGGGCCGTGCCGGCAAAGAGCGTCGCCAGGGCCAAGGCGGCGAGGATGGTCGAGTCGCGCTGGCGGACGGACATGCCCGTCTGGAACGCTTCCAGGGGTTATGACCCCTACGATGGAACAGGGTACGCGCCGAAAGGAACCTCTACCCGGAGCGCATTGACGGAGGGACCTGGTGGCGCCGCGGCGCGGGTGCTGGGCGCCTCCATCGCGTTTTTCTCTCCTGGTGTGGGACCATCCTGCGGCGAACCAGGCACGCATGGTTCCCTTGGCAGCCGGCCATGGGGGTGGCTCCGGCGGGCCATGGCCGCTGAACCCCGTTCAACAACCGCTGGAAACCGTTCAGCACGCAGACCTGGGCCCGGAACCGCTATGCCTGGCGCGAGGCTCGCGGCACCGTGGCGAAAGCGAAGGGGAACGGAACACCGCGCCCGCCGGTCGCGACGCCCTCCACTCCGCTGCGGTGCAAGTCGTGGCGGACGGAGGCGATCCTGCGCATGCTGGAGAACAACCTCCACAACGCCGAGGACCCGGCGCGGCTCGTCGTGTACGGCGGCACGGGCAAGGCGGCCCGCGACCCCACGGCGCTCGCCGCCATCAAGAGGACCCTCCGGGGGCTCGCCGACGACGAGACGATGCTCGTGCAGTCGGGGAAGCCTGTCGCCGTCTTCCGTACGTGGCCGCAGGCGCCCCGCGTCCTCATCGCCAACAGCCACCTCGTCCCCAAGTGGTCCAACTGGGAGGAGTTCAACCGCCTCGAGGCGGCGGGCCTCACGATGTACGGCCAGATGACGGCGGGCTCGTGGTGCTACATCGGCACGCAGGGCATCATCCAGGGGACGTACGAGACCTTCGCGGCCGCGGGGCGCAAGCACTTCGGCAAGCCACGCGCCGGCGCCGGCGCCCTTTCGGGCCGCATCCTTCTCACGGGCGGCCTCGGCGGGATGGGCGGGGCGCAACCGCTTGCGGCCACGATGGCGGGTGCGGCGTCCCTCTGCGTGGAGGTCGATCCGGCGCGTGCGCAGCGCCGCCTGGACGCGGGTTTCGTGGACATGGTCGTCACCGACCTGGCGCTTGCCCGCGAACTCGTCGAGGAAGCGGCCAAAGCCAAGGCCCCCCGCAGCGTCGGACTCATCGCCAACTGCGCCGATGCCCTTCCCGAACTTTTGGCCGACGGCTTCCGGCCGGACCTCGTCACGGACCAGACGAGCGCCCACGACCCACTGAACGGCTACGTCCCCGCCGGCCACACGGTCGAGGAGGCGGCAGCCCTCCGCAAGTCGGACCCGGAGCTGTACAAGCGCGAGGCCTACTCGAGCATGGCGCGGCACGTCGAGGCCATGGTCGCCTTCGCGAACCGCGGCGCGCACACGTTCGACTATGGCAACAACATCCGCGAGGGGGCCCGTCTCGGCGGCTTGGCCCGTGAGAAGGCGTTCTCGTTCCCTGGCTTCGTGCCAGCCTACATCCGGCCGCTCTTCTGCGAAGGCCGCGGCCCCTTCCGGTGGCTCGCCTTGACGGGCGACCCCAACGACATCCGCGCCACCGAGGACCTCGTGCTGCGGATGTTCCCGCACGACGCCACACTCACGGAATGGATCCGCCTCGCCCGAGAGCGCCTGCCGTGGGAGGGGCTGCCGGCGCGCGTCTGCTGGCTCGGCATGGGCGAGCGCGACCGTTTCGCCCTCGCCATGAACAAGATGGTGCGGCAGGGCAAGATCGGACCCATCGCCGTCACACGCGACCACCTCGACTCGGGCAGCGTGGCGTCGCCCTACCGCGAGACCCAAGGCATCCGTGACGGCTCCGACGCCATCGCCGACTGGCCCATCCTCAACGCCCTGCTGAACGTGGCCAGCGGCGCCGCCTGGGTCGCCGTCCACCACGGCGGCGGCGTCGGCATGGGCCGCTCCATCCACGCCGGCGCCCAGGTCGTGGCCGACGGCACCGACGACGCCGCCCTGCGCCTCTCGCTGGTGCTGCGCAACGACCCCGGCACCGGCGTCGTCCGCCACGCCGACGCCGGCTACCCCGAGGCGCTCAAGGTGGCGCGGCGGGAGCGAGTGCGGACGCCGCTTGCATAGCCCCGCCCGGATTCGAACCGAGGTCGCAGGCTCCAAAGGCCCAAATCATTGACCGCTAGACCACGGGGCTGTGCATCCGCCGACCCGCGGCTGGTTCATGAATGCGACGACGTGCTTCGGCTAGGCGCTGCGGCCGGCCGGTGCCCGGCTGCGGGCTGGCGCGCGCGACCTGGCCACGAGGCGCGGCGCCGCGGCGGCAAACAGGAAGGCCCCCACCATGGCGACGACGCTTCCCACCATGAAGCCCGCGCCGCGCAGGTCGCCCCCCGCGAGGCCGACGACGACGTACGTGCCTGGGTTGCAGCCCAAAAGGAAGAAGCCCGTCGAGACCCACGAGGCAGCGAGGGCGTCGCCGCCGGGCTCGTACCAATGGGCGGCGCCGTACGCTGCGGCGCCGGCACCGGCGAGCCCGAAGACGGTCGAGAGGTCGTCCGGGAGCACGATTGCGTTCGTGACGT
Organism: Thermoplasmatota archaeon; assembly: GCA_046352665.1. Lineage (GTDB taxonomy): Archaea > Thermoplasmatota > E2 > JACPAO01 > JAHFTW01 > JAHFTW01. The sequence goes on along the minus strand of JBHEMF010000129.1, from coordinate 2,593 downwards.
TGTGGATGAAAGCGATGACGGCCGCAGCGAGGAACCCGAAGATGCCAAGGCGGAACGGTGTCGGCGATCCGCCGCGCGACATGAGGAAGATGCCCGCCACCATGGCGAGTGCTGCGGCGACGCGCATCACGTTCATGGTCACGTAGGCGACGTTGCCCGTGCCGACGGAACGCGCCGTCCACCATGCGAAGCCCGCAGCCACGAGGAGGAGGCCGGCGACCGGGAGGCGGCGCTGCATGCCGAGGCACTCGCAGTGGCGCTATTTTGCCCTTGCTGGCGCACTCCTTAGCGGCGCCAGCCGTCGTCGCGACGTGCGGCTCTTCCTTGCCATCCCCGCGCCGGAGTCGCCGCGATACGCCGAGTTGGCGCGCGATATCCAGGCCGCGATGCCCCAGGCCCGCCCGGTGCCTGCCGGGTCGTGGCATGCGACGTTGCGTTTCCTGGGCGAGGTCGCAGATTGGCGGCCCCTTGCGGCGGCGGTCCGGCCCGTGGTGGCCGCGACCCCCCGGGCGCGCCTTGCCATGCGTGGCGTTGGCGCCTTCCCCTCGCCCCGCAAAGCTCGCGTCGTCTGGGCCGGGATGCATGCCGACGGCCTGGGTGCCCTCGCCGCCGCGGTCGCGGCCGCCACACCGCTTGCCCATGATCCCGAGAGGGGCCGGCCATTCCACGCACACGTGACGCTGGCCCGGCTCGACCCGCCCGGCGATGCCAGCGCGTTCGCGTCGGCGCACGCCTCCGAAACCTTGGCCAAGGGCACGATGGACTCCGTTGTCCTCTACTCTTCGCAGCTCACGCCATCCGGGCCCGTGTACCGCCCGTTGGAAACCTTTCCCCTGGGTTCGCAAGCGCCCGCCTTTTGAGCGGAGGGCGCGTCGCGGCCCCCGTGGCACGCCCCGGCCTCCTCGTCATCCTGGACGGTTTTGCCTGGGGTGACGCAAAGAGCCCCTGCAACGCCGTGGCCCTTGCCCGGACCCCGACGTTCGACCGGCTACGCGCCACCTGCCCCACGACGGAGCTCCTGAACAACGGGCCCGCCGTGGGCTTGCCCGCAGGACAGATGGGCAACTCGGAGGTGGGCCACCTGAACATCGGCGCCGGCCGGGTCGTGCCCCAAGACCTCATGCGCATCAACGACGCCGTCGCCAGCGGCGCGTTTTCCTCGCACCTTGCACCGGCGTTCGACCACATCCGGCGGACGGGAGGGCGCCTGCACCTCATGGGCCTCCTCGGCCCTGGCGGGGTGCATGCCCACGAGTCTCACATGGCGGCCGCCCTCCAGGCCGCGGCGCAGGCGGGGATCCGCGACGTCTGGGTGCACCCGGTCGGGGACGGACGCGACACGCCACCCAGAAGCGCCTTGGGTTACTTGCGGACTCTGCAGGGGCAGATGAAAGCGGCCGGCGTGGGGCGCATCGCCGACTTCGTGGGACGGTACTACGCCATGGACCGCGACAACCGTTGGGAGCGCATGCAGGCCGCATACGACCTGTACACGTTGGGCAAGGGCGGCACGGCCTCCATCGCGGAGGAGGCGGTGGACGCCGCGTACGCGGACGGCAAGGGCGACGAGTTCGTGCCGCCCACGGTCGTGGCGCCCGAGGGGCGCGTGCGCTCCGGCGACGCCGTCGTGTGGCTCAACTACCGTCCGGACCGCAGCCGGCAGATGACGCGCGCCTTCATGGACCCCGGCTTCAAGGGGTTCGCTCGGAAGAAGGTGGATGACCTCGCGTGGGTCTGCATGACACAGTACGACAGAGCGTTCACTGCCTGGCCTGGCGTGCACGTCGCGTTCCCGCCCACGGCGGTGGAGAACTGCCTGGCCGAGCACCTGTCGCGGCTGGGGTTGTCGCAGTTCCACGTCGCGGAGACCGAGAAGTACGCGCACGTCACGTACTTCCTGAACGGTGGCCGGGAGGCGCCGTTTGCCGGCGAGACGCGGGAGCTCGTGCCCAGCCAGAAAGTGGCGACGTACGACCTTGCGCCCGAGATGTCGGCGGGCGAAGTGACCGACAAACTCCTTTGGGCGCTGGGCTCGGGCGGCCACGACTTCGCCGTCGTGAACTTCGCGAACCCCGACATGGTGGGCCACACGGGAAAGCTCGACGCCACCGTGCAGGCCGTGGAGTTCGTGGACAACTGCCTGCACCGCATCGTCTCCGTCGCCACGGAACTCGGCTTCGTGACGCTCGTGACATCCGACCACGGCAACGCCGAGGAGATGTGCAAGGTAGGCGCCGACGGCCGCCCGGGCGAGCCCGTCACGAAGCACACCATGAACCCGAGCCCCCTCCTGGTCGTGAACGGGCCGAAGGGGTTGCGGCTGCGCGACGGCGGTGCCTTGGAGAACGTGGCGCCGACGCTGCTGGAGTTGATGGGCCTGGCTGCACCAAAGGAGATGACGGCGAAGAGCCTTGTCGCAAAGTGAGATCGGAGCCGGAGCCAACCGCAACTCCCAGCCACGGAAGCCACGGAATCGCAATCACTGCTCATGCGCGCCAGGATTGCAAATCCAGTCCACGTGTTCGTAACAGCTGCTGGCAAGGGGTTCCTGCAGTCCGACGACGGCGGCGACTTGCTCGACCGAACCCGCCAC
>JBHEMF010000128.1:0-5389 GCA_046352665.1 Thermoplasmatota archaeon | reverse complement strand
CGTCAGGTCGGGGCCTGCGCGCCTTGCTCGATCATCGGGCTCCTACTTGAGCAGCCGGGAGAGCCGGCGGTCCTTGAGCACGCGGTCCTCCGTCTGGCAGTGAGGGCAGTAGGTCATCACGTAGTCCTCGTAGAAGACGGCCTCGAGGACGGTGGGGCGGACCTCGGTCACCTTCTTCACGAGCCCCTCGAGGGCGAGGAAGCGGCCGAGGTGCTCGGAGCGGAGGTTGCGCGGGATGATGCGCGACGACTCCGGCAGGCCCTGGATGCGAAGGTGGAGCTTGGGCTTGGGATCGACGGTGACATCGACCTGGTGCAGGACGGAGGCGCCGACGCGGAGGGCGTGGGCGGGGCGCAGCAGCAGGTAGTTGGCGAGGTCCGGGTCGCGGAGCTGCAGGTCGTTGAAGAGGACCGAAACGGACCGCGTCTCGGGGAAGTCGAGGGCGGCCTGCTGGATGGCCGGGCGGCAGTAGTCCTGCAGGAAGGAGTCCCACTTGGCGGAGAGCTGTGCGTCCTGGACGGTGACTTGCTGCGGCGGCATCGTGGTCTGTGCCATCAATGCACGGCTCCAAAGAAGAGGCGGGAGGGGGAGAGGTAAGCGAAAGTGAAAGGACTCAGGGGGCCCACTTTTGCCGCGCAAGGTGCCGTGGGTTATAGGGTGACACGGGAAGGGGCAGGAACCGTCTCCACAGGAGGGTTCCACTGGATGGGAAACAGAGGGGTGGAAACTGGTTAGGAAATGGAGGGGTGCCTCGGCCGCTCGGTCCTGCGCCCGTCGATGCCGCCGTTTATCGTGCCTTGCCGCGGGACGCCTTCCTTTTCGCCGGTGGCGTGGGGTGACCCGACAGCCGGAGCCCCAACTCGACCTCCTCGATGTCGAAGCGGGCGAGGATCTTCTCCACCAGGTCCACGACGGCCTTGGCGTAGGCGGCGCGGTCGCGGTTCACCTTGGGCGCCTCCTCGTCGTCGGGGAGGAACTCGGGCGGGTAGATGTTGGCGAGGGTCGGCACACCTGGGGCCCACTGCACGAGCTCGCCGCGGCCGCCGCGGGAGTGGCCCTCGTCGTCGGTGGCCGTGAGGTACTCGTAGAGCGGGTGGGACAGGAGGAGGTCGTCAAGCTCCTCGCTTGTCACGTTGCGGGACATCCAGTCGGAGACGAGGTCCTCTGGGACGAGCCAGCCTTCGTCGTCGGGGCAATCGACGATGAGGAGCCGCTCGTCCTCGGAACCGGCCAGGGACTCCTTGCGGAAGCCGCGCTCGGGGACGATGCGGCAGACCGTGCCCCCGCCCTCGAACTGGAACGGCATGTCCCCCTCGTCCCAGAACGGCTTGCGCGCCACGAGCTGGATGGGGCCGGCGCCTTGCGACAGGGGAGACTTGAGGAGTTCCGCCACCTGGCGCCAGGCGGCCTTCATGCCGACCCCGCGGGTGCAGCAGTCGGCGCCGGGCGGCCCGCGAACCCCGGTTTGTGCGCCGACGAGGCGGCGAAGGGTTCGGGCGGGAGCACCACGAGGTCGGCCGGGTCCCCAGCGCGCGGGGGGAGACGGGGGAGCGGCCCGGCCAGGGCGCGGGCGTGCCACGTCGCCATGCGCAGGAGCTGCTGGGTGGAGACGGCGGGGAACCAGAATTTCAACTGTGCCAACTCCGCGAGGAGGTCGCCGTCGTTGAGCATGCCGTTGTCGGTGCCGACCGCGACCGTGACGCCGGCGGCGAGCATCCGGTCGAGCGGCGTCTTCATGCCGTAGTGGGCGTTGCTGCGCGGGCAGACGACGACGGTCACGCCTGCGTCGGCCACGGCCTCGAGTTGCCCGCGCAAGGCCCGCGTGCAGTGGACGAGGAAGCTCGGCTGGAGCCCCAGGATGGAGTCGATGTCCTCCTCGTGCGCCTCGCTTGCGTGCAAGGCGAAAGGCTTCCGCCCCTTGCGGCAGAGGTCTGACCACGCCTCGACGTCGCCACTGCGCGCGAAGTCCCGGCGCGCCGACAGCCCGATGCCGTCCGCCTCGGCCAGCAGCGCCGCAGCCTCGTCGGGATCGAAGGTATTGGCAAGCGGCCGGCCAAGGATCACAGGCGGCACGGCCAACTCAGCGGCCATGTTCCGCAGCAGCCGGACGCCAGGGAGGCCACCTTCACGGAAATCGATGAAGCGACTCGTGCCGACGGCTGCCATCTCGTCCACGTAACGCAGGACCCCCGCCCTCACTTCGTCCGGCCGCGCCGCGGCGAGCTGCTTCGACTTCCAGCCGCCCGGGCCGACGAGCTCCGCGACGGTGGCGGGCTTGCCGGGCCGGCCGCGGGCGAAGGCGTCCGCGACGTGTGTATGCGCGTTGGCAAGCGACGGGACGATCCAGCCCCGCGCCGTGGCCTTGCGGTCGATGTCCCCTTCCCGCCATCCAACGACCCGGCCGGCCTCGACCTCGACGGTGCCCTCCAGCACGTCGTCGGCCAGGAGCAGGCGGCCGGAGAAGGAGGGCACGGGCGTTCGGACGGGGCGCTGCGACAAAGCCTTGATGGGCCGGGCATGTCGGCATGCCGATGGCACGCCGCCTCGTCCTCGCGATCGACGAGGGGACGACCGGCGTCACCGTCCTGGCGCTGGATGGGGCCCGCCGCGTGGCTGGACGCGCCTACCGGGAGATCCCTTGCTCCTACCCTCGGCCGGGATGGGTCGAGCAGGATGCGGCGCCCCTCTGGCAGGCAACGCTTGAGACGGCGAAGGCCGCGCTTCGCGACGCCAAGGCCCGCTCCGCCGACGTCGCGGCCATCGGCATAGCGAACCAGCGCGAGACGACGGTCGTGTGGGACCGCCGCACCGGCAAACCCGTCGCGCCAGCCATCGTCTGGCAGGACCGCCGCACCGCGAGCCGCTGCGCCGAACTGCGGCCCGACTGGGAAGACACGGTGCGCGGCCGGACCGGACTGGTGCTCGATCCGTACTTCTCCGCCACGAAACTGGAATGGCTGCTCGACCGCAAGGGCCTCCGCCAACGCGCCGGCGAGGGCCGCCTGGCGTTCGGCACCATCGACTCCTGGCTCGCATGGAACCTCACCGGACGCCACGTGACCGATACGACGAACGCGAGCCGGACGATGCTCTGGGACATCCACAAGGGCGCGTGGGACGAAGAGATCCTCGACCTCTTCGGCGTCCCGGCGGCGATCCTTCCCGACGTCTTGCCTTCCGCCCAAGTCGTTGGAACGACGGATGCCTTGGGAACCGCGACTCCGGTGGCAGCGCTCGTCGGCGACCAGCAGGCCGCCCTGTTCGGCTCAGGGTGCCTTGCCCCAGGCCAGGCGAAGAACACCTACGGCACCGGCTGCTTCCTGCTCCAGCACACCGGGGCGACGGCCGTCGCGAGCAAACACGGGCTTCTCACCACCCGCGCCGCCTCGACGGGCCGCACGCCACAGTTCGCGCTGGAGGGCTCCGTCTTCACGGGCGGGGCGGCCATCCAGTGGCTGCGCGACCAGCTCGGCATCGTCGCCACTGCCCCTGAGGTGGACGCGCTTGCCGGGCAGGTGCCCGACTCGGGCGGAGTCGTGGTCGTGCCCGCCTTCACGGGACTCGGGGCACCCCATTGGGACCCGGACGCCCGCGGTGCCATCCTCGGTCTGAGCCGGGGCAGCGACCGCAGGCACATCGCCCGCGCCCTCTTGGACGCCATCGCCTGCCAGTCGGCCGACCTGGTGGAGGCGATGCAGAAGGACTCGCGCCGGCCCATCCCGGAATTGCGCGTGGACGGTGGTGCCGCCAAGAGCGCACCGTTACTTCAGGCCCAAGCGGACCTCCTGCAGCGGCCCGTCGTGCGGCCTGCCAACGTCGAGACGACGGCGATGGGGGCAGGGCTGCTAGCGGGACTTGCCACGGACATGTGGAAGGTTCGGGACCTGAAAGGCGCCACGGAGGGTGAGGTGAAATTTTCACCTCGGATGAAAGCAAAGGAGGCGGCGCGGCGCATGGACGTGTGGCATGCGGCGGTGGCGACGGCGCGGACGTTCAAGCCTTGAGCATGGCTTCGAGGCGCGGCAGCAGCCGGCGGGTCCGGCCGACGGCATCCCAGACGCGGTCCAAGTCGATCTCCATGTAGTCGTGGATGAGCACGTTGCGAAGGTTGCGCAGTTCCCTCCACGGGACGGCCGGCTCGTCGGTTTTTCCTTCATCAGAGACCTGGGCGGCGGCCTCGCCCATCACCTCGAACCAGCGGATCACTGCTGCTTGCTTCACGACGTCGTCCAGGCTGGCTCGTCCGCGGGCCACGCGCCGGATGTTGTGCGCAGCCTCCACCATTTGGGAGACCCGCGCCCGGTCCCTGTCGTTCAGATCGCCACCCGTTCCCGCAGCACGTTCTCCTTGAACCGCCCCTTGAGGCCCCCGACCGACACGAGGTTGAAGGGTACGGGAAGGATCTCCTCCAGGTCGCCCCACATTCCGCCCATGTCGAAGAGGTCGCTGCCGGGCGCCATCTCGACCAAGAGATCGACGTCGCTGTCCGGGCGCGCGTCGCCACGGGCCCGCGAGCCGAAGAGCCACGCCCGGCGGCCTTTGTTCGCCTTCACGGCGCGCAGGATGGCCGCTTTGTGCCTGGCGACCAACGGGTCGAGGCCGACCGAGCCGGGCGGCACAGCACTGGGCGCGGCCGAGGTCTCGAGCGCATCCAGAGCCCTGCTGATGACCTCGTGGTAGGCCTGCCGCGGGTGGGACTTGAGGCGGCGCAGGCGGTCCCGGACGGCGGCCGGCAGTTCCAAGGTGGTCGATTCCATGGATAGCCATGGGATGCCATGGACTTAAAAGCGCGTCATGACCGGGCCTAGGTTTTTTCAGGCGCAAAGCCGTGGCGCGGCGCGGTCGTTGGACTGGCATCTTGGACGCTATTGTTCTTCAGGCGTGTGGGTCGGCACACCAACGTTCGCTTCAGCGGCGGAGAAGAACTGCCAACAGCCGAAGCACAGGTGCCGCTTGTGATTGAATGTAGCCCATTTTCCTCTATCGACGTGCTGGGCGCCGCAGGCTGGACAATGGAGCACCGCGGGACGGACTTGGTCCATGCGACGCAGGGCTGGCTTAATTGCCCTTGAAGTTCGCCACGCGCTTCTCCACGTACGCGGCGATGCCTTCCTTCGCGTCCTTGCTCGCGAACAGCTTGGCCTGCATCTCGCGCTCCATTGCGAGGCCGTATTCGAGGGGGACTTCGCTGCCGCTCTGTACGGCGCGCTTGATCATGCCGGAGGCGAGGGCGGCCTTGTTGGGGGGGCAGAACTGGCCGGCCCACTCCAGCACGTCGCGGCGGAAGTCGGCGGCATTGCCGGGCAAGAGCGTGTTGACGATGCCCAGCAGTGACATCACCACGCTCAGCGCGAGCAGCGCGTAGAACAGGATCAGGATGCTATTGACG
>JBHEMF010000127.1:0-5407 GCA_046352665.1 Thermoplasmatota archaeon | reverse complement strand
GCCGATGTACGGCGACGGGATGCAGCGTCGGGACTGGCTCTACGTCGCGGACCATGCGGGTGCCGTGGACCACGTGCTGCGCAACGGTGTTGCAGGCGAGGTCTATAACGTGCCGGGCGACCGCGAGCTGCCCAACCGCGAGGTCGTCCGGCTGCTGCTCGAGCGCGGGGCCAAACCGGACGAGGACGCCTTCTACCACGCCTGCGAGCAATCGAACACGGCGTTCCTCGACGCCCTGGCGCCCCGCCTCACCTTCACGATCACGACGACGCACCCGACGCTCTGGGCTGCCTTCTGGGACACGGAGCTCTACCAGGCCGGCCTCACCGGGAACGTCGCCAACGGCGCCACATGCGCCACCGGTGTCCAGTACAGCATCTGCAACACGGCCTCCACGGCGACCCTGAACGTGTACGGCCCCACGACGGCGGTGGGCTCCACGGTGAACGACATCTCCTTCCAGCTCCAGACCGAGTCCCTCACGATCGACCTCAAGGCCACAGGCTGAACACCATGCCCAAGACCCCCTCCGAAGAGTCCGACGAAAACCTCGCCAAGGCAGGGGCCAAGCGCGCGCCGGCCAAGGCAGCGCCTCGCAGGCCCGGCGGCCCGACACCGGTGCGGCCCGCCCCCGACGCTCCCGCGCGGCCGCCACCCCCGCCGCCGCCCCCCGCGCGTCCCTCGGCTCCGGCGCGGACCGGGTCGGACGCCGCCCGCGCCCCTGCCACGTCTGGCGCTCCGGCGCCCCGCCCCGCCACCGCCTCTCTCTACCCTCCCAGCCCAACGGTGCGTTCGCCTGCGCCCGCGGCGCGCGCGGGGATGGTCTTGGACAAGAAGGCCGTGAAGCGCGAGGCGGCGCGGCGCGAGAAGATGGAGGCGCTGCGCCGCCGCCACATGGAGGCGGCAAGCCGCGAGGTGGCCCGGCGCGGGACACTCCCCGACCGCCCCATCACGGAGATCCCCCGCGTGCGCGACCAGCACCGCGAGGTCGAGCGCTCCGAGGTCATCCCCGGCCGCGCCTGGGTCCGCATCCTCTTCGACGAGTCGAGCCACACCCACCTCTACGAGGTCCTGGAGCCCACACTCACCGACGACGAGCAGAAGATCCTCACTTTCCTGCGCGACACCCTGGTGCGCACCCTGGAGGGGAACGCGGCCGCGCGCTACGACGGCGACCGCGCCCTGGCCCTCCTGGAGGCCGCGCGCCAAGCCGTCGTGGACCACTCCATCCTCCTGGACGAGGTGGGCACGGAGCGCGTCGAGTACCACCTGCTGCGCGAGTTCCTCGGCTACGGCGCCGTGGACGTCCTCATGCGCGACCCCATGATCGAGGACATCTCGTGCGACGGCCCCAACATCCCCGTCTTCCTCTTCCACCGCAAGTACGAGTCACTGCGCACGAACATCACGTTCACGGACGAGTTCGAGCTGGACTCCTTCGTGATCCGCATGGCGCAGCGGTCCGGCAAGCACATCAGCGTCGCCGACCCGCTCCTCGACGCCACCCTGCCGGACGGCTCCCGGCTGCAGGCGACCCTGGGCCGCGAGGTGACGACACGGGGCTCCTCCTTCACGGTGCGCAAGTTCCGCGCCGACCCCCTCACCCCGCCCGACCTCATCCGCTACGGCACCATCTCCGTCGAGATGGCCGCCTACTACTGGTTCGTGATGGAGATGGGCTCCTCGTTCCTCCTGGCCGGCGGCACGGCGTCGGGGAAGACCACGAGCCTGAACGCGATATGCCAGTTCATCCCGCCCGAGAAGAAGATCGTCTCCATCGAGGACACGCGCGAGATCAACCTCAGCCACGAGAACTGGATCGCGGGCATCACGCGCACGGGCTTCGGCGGCGAGGTCGTGGCCGGCAAGATGGCCGGCACCATCGACATGTACAACCTCCTCGCGGCCGCCTTGCGGCAGCGCCCCGAGTACCTCCTCGTGGGCGAGGTGCGCGGCCCCGAGGCCCTCACCCTGTTCCAGGCCATGGCGACCGGCCACGCCGTCTATTCCACGATGCACGCCGACTCCGTGCCAAGCGCCGTGTACCGCCTGGAGTCCGAGCCCATCAACGTGCCGCGCATGATGCTGCAGACGCTCGACATCGTGGCGATCCAGGCGCAGGTGCGCATCCGCGACCGCCTGACACGCCGCATCAAGGAGGTGACCGAGGTCGTGGGCTTCGACCCGGACACGAAGGAGCTCCTCACGAACACCGTCTTCGAGTGGGACGTGGCCGAGGACAGGCACCGCTACCTCGGCAAGTCCTACATCCTGGAGCAGGTCATGGAGAACCGCAACCTCTCGGAGGCCAAGCTGCAGGAGGAGTGGCGCAACCGCATCGAGGTCATGCAGTGGATGCTCGACCACAACGTCCGGCACTACGCCGACGTGGCGCGCGCCACCTCCTCGTACTACCGCGACGCCCCCAACTTCCTTGCCGGCATCCGCACCGGCCGCAGGCCAGTGCTCGCCGGCGGGACGCCGGCATGACGCTGCGTCCGAGCGAGCGCCTCGCCTACCGCCTCTTCGGCCGCCTCGCCACGTCCGGCGCCGAGCGCAACGCGCACCTGCGCATCGCCCTGCAGCGCGCCCACATCCCGCTGCGCCCCGAGGTGTACCTCGCGAACGCCTACCTCACCGCCGCCGTCGTGGGCGTCCTCTCCCTGCTGCCGGTCCTCGCCCTGGGCATCCTGTCGGTCGCCGGATACGCCGCCATCTCGCGCAGCCTGTTCCTCATCCTCCTGCCGGCACCCTTCATCCTCGCCGCCGTCGTGTACCTCCTGAGCCTCATCCTCCCCGACATGAAGGCCATGAACCGCGCCCGCGACATCCAAGCGAAGCTCCCGTACGCGCTCAACTACATCTCGACCATGGCAAGCGCTGGCGCCACCCCCGAGGTGCTCTTCGGCAGCCTCGCCGAGCAGACCCTGTACGGCGAGGTGGCCCGCGAGTGCGCCTGGATCGCGCGCGACATCCGGCTCCTGGGGGCCGACATCGTGGGGGCGCTGCAGCGCGCCATCGACCGCAGCCCGAGCGCCAAGTTCCAGGACTTCCTGCAGGGCACGGTCACGACGCTCACCTCCGGCGGCGACCTCAAGTCCTACTTCAACGGCAAGGCGGACCAATTCATCTACGAGAACCGGCAGGAGCAGCGCAAGTTCCTCGACGGCCTCGGCGTGCTTGCCGAATCCTTCGTGACCGTCGTCGTCGCGGCACCGCTCTTCCTCATCGTGATCCTGTCGGTGATGACGAGCTTCGGGGGCTCGGCCGAGCAGACCCTCCTCATCGGCTACGTCCTCATATTCCTCCTCATCCCGATCTCGCAGGCGGGCTTCGCGTGGACGATCAAGGTCATGACGCCGGAGGCCTGAGATGTCCCGCCGGACGTCTCAGGCAGCAGCGGCGGATCCGGCGGCCCGGCCTGGCGGGCCGCGGGAGGCCTGATGGCGGAGGCGCCCGCCCCCGCACCTGGAGGCAAGCGCGAGCGCAGCGGCGTCGAGGCCACGTTCTGGGTCCTCCTGGTAGTTGGCATGCTCGCCGCCCCCGCCGGCGCCGCGGCATGGCTCGTCCTCACCGGCTACGAGCTCTCGGCCACGGTGCAGCTTGCGCTCGGCGTGCTCATGGCCCTGTCGCCGCTGCTCCTCGGCGCCGCGGTCGCGGTCGCCCACCCCATCGATCGGCTGCGCCGCGCGAGCAAGACGGCCGGCAAGCCCATGGCCGAGGCCCGCATGTGGACGCGCCTCAAGGTCGGCGGCCTGCTCCTCAACCTCCTCGGCATCATCGCGGCCGTGGTGCTCGTGTTTGCCATCCTTGTGCGTTTCGGCGCCGTGCAGAACCCCGTGGCCGGCTACGTCGTCCCGCGCGGCCTCCTCGTCCTGCTCGTGGTCTTCGCCTTGAGCCACGGCTACACGCTCTACGCCATGCTGCGCCTAGGTGTGAAGCGCCAGCGCTCCGGCATCCGCGCGATCGTCATGGCCGCGAGCCTCGTTGCCGTGGGGCTCCTGGGCGGCATCGTCGTGGTCCTCGCCATGGGCCAGGGGCACGTCCTGGGCGGCACCATCCCGCTCGAGGTCGGCGACGTCCCTTTCCTCGTCCTTGGCGCCCAGGCCGCGGCCTCCCTGGCCCTCGCCTCCAGCCGCGGCCTGCCCAGCATCACGGGGCTCCTCGAGGAGGGCCGCCTCGGCCAGACCGGCATCACGACCACACGGCGCGGCGTCTTCCTGCCCGTCTTTGCCGCCTTCGCGCTCCTGTTCCTCGTCTTCCTGCTGTTCATCTTCTTCGGCGTGGGCGTCGTGGGCATCGCGCAGCAGGTGGCCCGCAGCCCGCTCCTTCTTGCCGTCATCGTCTTCCTCGCCTTGGCGTTCCTCGGCAGCATCCTGGGCGCCTTCAGCCTGGCCCGGCAGGAGTCCGGCGAGATCCCCCTCTACCGCAAGCCCACGAACGCCAAGCGCCGCCGCGAGCTCTGGATCCTCGGCACCTCGCTTGCCATCGCCCTGCTCGTCTCCATCCCGCTCCCCCTCCTCATCCAAGGCTACGACGTCGGCTTCGTCCCCGCCTCGGCCTGGATCGACGTCATGTGCCTTTCCCTCCTGGTCGCGATCGGCCCGTACGGCTTCTACCAGGCCCGCGAGCACCGCCGCATCCGCACCCTCGAGGAGCGCTTCCCCGATTTCCTGCGCGACATCGCCTCCAGCCACAAAGGCGGCCTCACCCTCACGCAGGCGGCCGTCATCGCAAGCCGCGGCGAGTACGGCCCCCTCACACCGGAGGTGAAGAAGATGTCCGACCAGCTGAACTGGAACGTCTCCTTCAACGAGGCCCTGCAGCGCTTCAGCGACCGCGTGCAGACGCCCCTCGTGCAGCGCGCCGTGAGCCTCATCCTGCAGGCCAACAAGTCCGGCGGCGCCACGACGGAGGTTCTCCTCGCCGCCGCCCGCGACGCCCGCGAGATCAAGACCCTCGAGCAGGAGCGCAAGGTCTCCATGAGCCTCTACACGGTCGTGATCTACGTCACGTTCTTCGTGTTCCTGGGGGTCGCCGCCATCATGTACGCGCAGTTCATCCCGCGCCTGGTCGAGTCCAGCAGTGCCGCGGCCCGGCTGCAGGCCGGCTCCGGCCCGCACGTGGCGGCCATCGCGGCCAGCGGCGGGCTGCGCATCCAGGACTTCCAGCTCTTCTACTTCCTCGCCGCCGTGGTGCAAGGCCTCGGCGACGGCATCGTGGCCGGCATGATGGGCTCCGGGAAAGCCGTCCTCGGCCTGCGCCACTCGTTCATCATGGTGGCGCTTAGCTACCTGACGTTCGTGTTCCTCATCAGCTGACCCTCTCGCTGCGCTCGAGGGTCATCTGATGTGGGCCGGGGGCTGCCCGCTCTGGGGCCCTCCGGTCCCCAGACCCCTCGGAGGAC
>JBHEMF010000126.1:0-5428 GCA_046352665.1 Thermoplasmatota archaeon | reverse complement strand
CATCTCTCGTTTGGCGCATGCGGCGCGATGGGTCCCGGCTCTCGCTCCGCTCGGCCGGGATGACAGCCATCAGCGCTGGCCTTTGATATTCGTCAGTTCCGAATCCTCCGGCGTCACATCCAGCCGCGCCACGATGCCGGCCAGCGCCATCCCATCGCCCTCAAGCCGACCACCCGACTCGCGGATGCGGCGTTTGGCCTGGAAGCCGAAGACGATGCCGAGGATGGCGCAGACGAGACCCCAAAACGGGATGAGTCCGATGAGCCCCAGGACGAGGGCCGCCACGGCGCCGGGCGCGTTGGCGCCGGCGGCCTGGCCAGGGACCATGGCGGGCGGCGCTGCGGGCACTTGCGTCCAAGCGTTGGGGTCCGGTGCCGAGAACTGGAGTTGGCCCGTGTTGAAGCATGCCGGGCAGACCAGCCTGCCGGCCGCGTCCCTTTGCGGTGTCACGTTGGAACGGCAGTATGGGCAGACGGCCACGTGCAGTCACGCGGGCAACAGGATTTGGGGCTTCCGCCGGCCGACGGGGTCTTAGTGCGCCGCCCGGACGATCCTGTACTGCCCCGGGCTCTTCGCCATCTCCGTCGCCTTCTTTGCGGCCTCCTCCAAGGTGTTGGCCGTCTCGAGGCCGAACGAATGCAGGATCTCGTTGGCCTCCTTGGCGTTCGTGCCCTTGATGCGCGTGATGATGGGGAACTCCACGCCCTCCTTCTGCAGGACCGAGACGAGGCCCTTGGCGACGGTGTCGCACTTCGTGATGCCGCCGAAGAGGTTCAGGAACATGACCCCCGGCTTCGCCTTCTTCATGAGGCGGACGGCCTCGGCGACCTTCTCCGGGTTGTCGGTGCCGGAGAGGTCGAGGAAGATCTTGGGCTTCCCGCCGAAGTGGGTGAGCGCGTCGAGGGTCGCCATGGTGAGGCCGGCGCCGTTGGCCATGACGCCGATGTCGCCGTCGAGCTGCACGAGGGCGACGCCCTTCTCACGCGCCTCCTGCTCGAGCGGGGTGAGGCTGTCGTCCTTCTGCGAGAACTCACGGTGGCGAAAGAGTGCTGCGTCGTTCAGGACCACCTTGGCGTCGCCGGCCACGACGCGCCCGTCCTTGAGGACGGCGAGCGGATTCACTTCGGTGAGCTCGCAGTCCATCTGCACGAAGAGCGCGAAGAGCTTCTTCATGATGGCCGCGATCTGACCCTGGGTGTCGGCGTCGAGGCCGGACCTGAGGAGCACCGCGCGGGCGTGGAACGGCTGGAAGCCCGTCATGGCGTCGATCGTCGCCTTGAAGATGCGCGACTCCGGGACGGACTCGATCTCGACGCCGCCGTCGGGGCTGAAGATCATCATGTGGCGGCGGCTTGCGCGGTCCACGAGGAAGCTGAGGTAGAACTCGCGCGCGAAGTCGAGCTTCTGCGCCACCATGACCTTCCTTGTGACGTGCCCCTTGATGTCGAGTCCCAGGATGGACTTCGTGACGTCGCGCAACTGGGCCGCGTCGTCGGCGAACTTGACGCCGCCTGCCTTGCCGCGCCCGCCCACGAGGACCTGCGCCTTCACGACGACGGGGAAATGCGCCTGGCCGGCCTTGGCGTCGAGCTCCGCCATGGACTCCACGACGAACCCCTTGGCGCACGGGATGCCGAAGCGCTCGTACAGTTCGCGGCCCTGGTACTCGAAGAGGTTCAATCCCGCACCTTGGCGCGCCAGAAAGGCCCGCCATAAGAGGGTTGGGGACCGCCCAGAGGGCCAGGAGCCAAGATCAGGCGTCGTCGGTGAGGTCCACGGCGGCCACTTCCCCTTCGTCGGGGTGGCTGCCCTTCTCCTTCACGTGGGTATAGACCTTGCCGATGACGGGCTTGAACTCCCAGCCGTCGCCCTTCATGGTGAGGGCGTGGTCGAGGTCGATGTCGATCGTGATCTGCGTCTCCTTGCCCGCCTCGACCTTGAAGGACTTCGAGGTGCGGAGGTCGCCGTTGGGGAGGCCGATGTCGTTGCCGACGCCGGCGGAATCGACGCCGTGTGCCTTGCTCACGTGGATGCGGACCTGCTGGTAGTGGCCAGCCGGAAGGCCCGATGCGCCGAGGAAGGCGGCCCTCGTGCCGCTGGCGTTGAGGAGGTCCACCGTGGTGCCGCTTGCGTCGGAGTAGAGGACCTTCCAGCCGCTCGACTCGTTGCCGCCCGACTGGTGGACGGAGACCTCCGTGAACGTGATGTGCACGGCCGACCAGTCGCCGGCCGGCTTGTCCTTCACATAGACGCTCGCGTCGCCGTCGTCGCCCGACGTGCATCCCGCAAAGGCAGTGAGTGTCATGAGGCAGGCAAGGACCGCGACGGGCATCCGCATGTCCGGCGGCAGAATGGCCTACGTTGTAAGCGATTCGCAAGGACCGCCGGCTTTTGGTCGCGGCAAGCTAGCCTGCACGCAGGGACGCGGCCAACGGCAGGCGGGCGCGGCTTCGGACACCGACCCACAGGCCGACAGCCACGGCGATGGCGGTGACCGTCGCCGCCACGGCGGCCGACCGCCACGTGACGGCAAATCCGAGGGGAAGCGGCCCGGGCAATGCCGGCAGGACGAACGGGAGGACGAGTGCGAACAAAGCGGCGGCGGCCGCCGCGATGACGCAGGCCCAGCCCGCCATCGCGAGCACCTGCAGGGCCAATGCGTCGGCAAGCGTGCGGGACGGGACACCGATCGCGGTCGCCACCGCAAGTTCGCGTTGCTGCGACGAGAGCTGCCGGGCAAGCCCGTGGCCGATGAGGGCCGCGGGCAGGATGAAGAGGAGCGAGGAGACGAGCCAGCCCACGCCTTGCAGGACGGCGATCATCTGGCCCACGAACTGCTGTGCGAAGTCGGAGGTTCCCTGTGTCGCCCAATGGTTGCGGGCGGCGACGTCACGCGCCTGCGCCGCCCCCGCCGTGACGACGAGGACGTTGGGAACCGTCTCGTCCCCGCTGCGACCGAGGAGTTGGCGCACCTCGGATGCGGGGGCCACGAGGGTGAACGAGTCGAGCATATCGACACCGGTCTCGAAGAGGCCTACGACCTTGGCCTGGCGATGCAGGACGTTGCGCACGCTGGCCGTGGGATCGACCTGCACGCTTGTAACGTCGAAGTAGAAGGCCGAGCCGGTCGTGAGCGGGGAGTCGGCGGCGCTGCCTTCACCGGGGGCGAGGAACGACTCCATCCGTGGCCGCGACATGAGGATCTCCATGGCCTGGTCGGCGGACGTGGGGCGTGGCATGCGGCCTTCGACGACGTGGCGTTCGATGGCCGCCCGGCCGGGGTCGTCGCCCATGATGCCGACGAGGACGCCGACGGTCACCACCTTGTGCGGGTCGGTCGCGGACCCGGGGACGCCGAGGGGGACGCCCTGCCGCTCGTTCGTGTACGCGTCGGCGAAGCCCCGGCGGCTCAGCACGAATTGCGCCTCGACGCGCTCGGCCACCGTGGCACCCGCCGCCCGCATCTCCGCCGCCGCGGATTTCCCCGAGGTGGCGTTGCCGAACCAGTCCGCGGGCGGGACGCCTGCCCTGCTTGGCGTCACGCGCAGGTGGCCCGTGTAGAAGTCGGAGACCTGGTCGAGTGTGCGCGCCGTGGTGCCGTCCAGCAGGCCTGACGTCCCGAGGAGCACCACGAGCGTCGATGCGAGGACCGCCGTGGTCGCCCACGTCCACTTGCGGGAATCGTGCGACCAGCCACGCGAGAGGGTGCGGGCGGCGCCGCGGGGGCGGGTCATGCACCCGCCTTGCGCCTGCGCGGGGCCGCGACGGCGCTCAGGTGCCCAAGGTCGCCGCCGGCCTTCACGTGCGCCTCGGCACGGGCGAAGGTCTTGTCGAGACGGCCGATGTGGACGATGGCCATGCCGGGGAAGACGAGCGGCGACGTGCTCGTGCCGAGGACGACACCGGAGTGCGGCGCCTCGACCTGGTCAACGTGCTTGCCGAGCGGCTCATGGATGCTGCCCAGGGCCTGGCCCTTGCGGACGAGGTCGCCGGGCTCGACGCCGAGGTCGAGGATGCCGCCGTGGTCGGAGCGGACCCACGCGGAGGAGCGCACGAGGATCTGCAGCTTGGGACGGGGCGGCGGCGTCGCGACCATGCCGAGGTGGTGCATGAGGCGGAGGAGACCCTGGTGGCCGACCTGCACGACGTGGCGCTGGAAGCGGCCGGGCTCGCCGGCCTCGAAGAGGATGGTGGGGATGCCGGCGTCCGTCGCCGCCCGCCGCAGGCTGCCGCGCGGACCGTCGCCGTGCACCATGACCGGGATGCCGAAGGCCCGCATGAGCGGTCGCACGCGGGTGTCGTCGGCGTCGCCGCGGATGTGGCAGAGGTTCGTGTTGCCGGCGGCGGCGGTGTGCAGGTCGATGCCGGCGTCGCAGGGCAGCACGACCTGCCGGAACAGGACCTGGGCGATGCGGGCCGCCATGTGGCCGCGCGCATCGCCGGGGAAGGCGCGGTTGAGGTCGCGGCGGTCCGGCAGGTAGCGGTCGCGCGCGTCGAAGCCGAACCGGTTGGCGACGGGGACCGCGACAAGGGTGCCGCGCACCAGCGTCTTCTCGATGCCGTCGAGGAGGCGCCGCACGACGGCGATGCCGTTGATCTCGTCGCCGTGCAGGGCGCTCGTGACGAACAGGATCGGGCCGTCCTTCTCACCGCGCGCCACCGTGACGGGGACGCGCATGGGCTGGTGCGTCACGGTCTCGCTCACCTTGAGGTCCACCTCGACGGTGTCCCCGGCCTCGATGCGGCGGCCCGCGAACCGGCCGTGGCGTAGGCCGCCCTTCGGCTTGGCCTTCGGGGGAATCCCTTTGCGCCCGCGGCCCGCCTCCGGGCTTGCCGACGTCCGGGGCGTGGGGTTCGGCTCGGGCTGGCTCTCCTCGGCCCCTTCCCCTTTCTTCGGCATCAGGCGAGCCTCTCCGGCAGGTGGCGGGCGCCGACGGCCTCGCGTTCGGCAAAGGCCGCCGCGAAGCGCACGACCTCGCCTGCGATGTCGGTGCCGGTGGCCTCCTCGAGGCCCTGGAAGCCGGGGCTCGCGTTCACCTCGAGCACCTTGGGCCCCTCGCGGCTCTCCAGGTAGTCCACGCCCGCCACATGGAGGCCCATGGCGCGGGCGGCGGCGATGACGTGCTGCTCCTCGCTCTCCTCCAACTGCAGGGGACGGCCGTGGCCGCCGCGGTGGATGTTGGAGCGGAACTCGCCGGGGGCTGCGGTCCGCCGCATCGCCGCGACCACCTTGCCGCCGATGACGAAGGCGCGCACGTCGCTGCCCTTCGCCTCGCGCACGAACTCTTGCAAGACGATCTGCTGGCCCATCGCCCACAGCGTTTCGCACAACGCGTAGAGCGCCTGCTCGGTGTCCGCCAGCATCGTGCCGACCCCTTGCGTGCCGGCCTGCAATTTCACGATCGCCGGGCAGCCGCCCACGAGGGCC
>JBHEMF010000125.1:0-5433 GCA_046352665.1 Thermoplasmatota archaeon | reverse complement strand
GTACTGGGTCCTGCACGTCGAGGGCCGCTCCGAATTCGAGGTCGTCCAGGCGCCTTCACCCCCGCCGCCACCACCGCCTGCGCCGCCGCCGGCCACCAACTCCACCTCCACCACCTCGGCCTCGCCCTGGCTGGCCTGCGACGCGATGGCGCCCAACACCTACATCGATGCCTCGCGGCACTCGATGAAGATGCAACTGCGGCACGATGACCTCCGCTTCGGGGGGTTCGCCTGGGTAGAGTGGCAGCACCTTCCCTGGCAGGACACCCGCGGCGCCAACTGCGGTGAGCCGTTTGCGGCCTTCGCGCTCCACGACGGCGCGGCGACCGTGCGGACTTTGGCGCCGGACGGCTCCAACTGGACGTGGAGGGTTTCACCGTCAAACACCGGCCTTGCCGTGGATGGCGTGCCGCTGGGCAACGGGACCCGGACGTTCGAGAAGCGCCGCGACTGGACCGCCTCGGACGGGGGAAGGTACGCGCAACGCGACTTGATCGACATCACCGCGTTGGGCCCATGGCCGAAAGCCGACATCGGTCCATCCCCCACCAACGGCAACATGGGCTTCGGCCGCGCCGGGCCGGCATCCGGCTTCCTCTGAAGCAAACCTGGCACCGCCTCGCTTGGCAATCGAGTAACTCCACCAAAGGGCTTTTTGGGAGCGAAGTCTTTTCCACAATGTGCCTGCGCTCTCCACGGTGGCCGCTTCCCCCCCGCGGCCCATCCGGGCGCACTTCCGCGTCCTCGTGGTGGAGGACGACCCGCTCTTCCGGCGTTTCGTCCTCGCAGCCTTGGGCGAGGCCCGCGTCCTGAAGGTGGACGCAGTGCCGGTCGGCAGCCTGCACGAATGCGTCCAGGCGCTGGCCGCGGGCGGCTTCGACTGCATCCTCCTCGACCTCGGCCTGCCCGACGGACAGGACGTGGAGAGCGTCCGCCGCGTGATGGCGGCAGCACCCGGCGTCCCCATCGTCGTCCTCACCGGCCAGGAGGGCGGCTCCGTCGCCGACCGCATGCTGCAGGAGGGCGCGCAGGACTACCTGGAGAAGGCGCAACTGGAGCCCGGCTCGCTGGAGCGGTCGCTGCGCCACGCCGTGGACCGCGGCCGCTGGACCCTGGAGATGGCCCAGAAGAACCGCGAGCTCGAGGACCGCAACCAGGACCTCGACGACTTCGCCCACGCCGTCTCGCACGACCTCAAGGCGCCGCTGCGGGCCATCTTCCACCTGGCGCGCGACGCCCAGGAGCACCTCGCCGCAAGCGACCTCAAGGCCCTGCATGACGACCTGGACGGCATGCCGCCCCGCATCTCGCGTCTCTTCGGCATGATCGACGGTGTGCTCGCCCTCACCCAGGCGGGCCGGCGGCGCAGCGACGCGGCGCCCGTGGATGTGGCGCGGCTCGTGCAGGACATCGTGGGCAACCTCGAGATCCCCGCAGGCTTCGTCGTGCGGGTCGCACCCACCCTGCCCACGGTCATAGCCGAGCAGGCGGCATTGACACAGGTCTTCCAGAACCTCATCGACAACGCCATCAAGCACAACCACGGCGAGACCGGCATGGTCGAGGTCGGCTGGCGCGACGGCGGCGCGGCCGTCGAGTTCACGGTCGCCGACGACGGGCCCGGCATCCCGGCCCACCAGCGGGAGCGGGCGTTCCAGCTCTTCCAGAAGCTGAACGGCGCCAACGGCACGGACAGCACGGGCGTCGGCCTCGCCCTTGTGCGCAAGGTCGTGGAGGCGCAGGGCGGCAAGATCGACGTCGAGGACCGCGACCCGAAGGGCGCATGCTTCCGTTTCACGTGGCCCAAGACGCCGCAACCGTAGCGGCACCGTCACGCGTGCGTGTGGACCTTCATCCAGTAGGCGCAGATCGCCTGCACGGCCGCCTCGAACGCCGCCGGGTCGTCGGTCTTCGTGACCCAGGAGTTGGCCCCCGACGCCAGCGCCTTGCGGATGCGGACGGGGTCGGAGACGGATGAGAACATCACGATGGGCATGGTGGCCGTGCGCTCCGCCTTGCGCAACCGCACGAGCAACTCCTGGCCGTCCATGTCGGGGAGCATGAAGTCCAGGAGGACGAAGGCGGGCCGGACGTGGTCGGAGAGGGCCGCGAGCGCCTGTCCGCCCGTCGATGCGAAGACCACGTCCACGCCCTTCAGGGAGCGGGCGATGGCGCGTTGGATGACGGGGTCGTCCTCGACTGCGAGGACGGGCGCCTTGGGCGGCAGGGCCATGGCTAACGACTCTCTCCTGGAGTCAGGACGTCGGGCGTTAAGGTGTTGTCCGTTGCGGCCCGACAGACAACCGCTCTAGGCCGCCACCCGGCGTAGTCCGGCTGCTGGGAAAACTCCTTGACAAGCAACCGTTTGGCATCCCAGGCCATGGCCGTCGATCCAGGGGCGAAGCCGGGGATCCGCATCCTGGTCGTGGAGGACGACCCCGACGACGCCCGGGTCACGTTCCGGGCCCTGCGCCGGAGCGGCCGCTTCGACCCCACGCACGTGAAAAGCGGCGCCGAGGCGCTCGAGGCCGCGCAGGAGGCGCCGTTCGCGGTCGGCCTGGTGGACTACCGGCTGCCCGACATGTCCGGCATCGAGCTCGTGCGGAGACTGCGCGCCCTCGGCCTCACGGCACCGCTCGTCATGCTCTCCTCCGTGCAGTCCGACGCCATCGTGGAGCGCGCCATGGCCGCCGGCGCCACCGACTTCCTCGTGAAGCACCTCACCTACGGCGACCGGCTCGAGTCCGAGATCGACCGGTTCCTGGAGGCCTAGCGTGGACGTCCAGGACCTCATCGACCGCATGCAGCGCTACGGCCTCGACGAGGGCGAGGCGCGCCTCTACTACCACCTGTCCCGCCTCGGGCCGTCGCGCGCCGCAGCCGTCGCCCAGGCCGCCGGCCGCAAACGCACGGACGCCTACCGGCTGCTCGACCAGCTCGTGAAGAAGGGCTTCGCGGAGAAGTCGCTGGAGCGCCCCGCCCGCTACATCCCCCGCCCGCCGGAGGAGGCGTTGAAGCGCGCCCTGCAGGTCCGCCGCGAGCAGACGGATGCCCTGGACGCCGAGCGCGCCGAGCTCTCCACGTCCTGGCCACGCGTCATCGCCGCCCCCCAGCCGAGCCGGCAGAGGTCGCCGTCCACCAGGGCCGCGCCCAAGTCAACGGTCTCCTGCAGCGCATGCTGGGATCCGCCAACGAGCAGGTGCTGCTTGCCACATCGACGGACGGTCTTGCGCGGCTGGACCTTCCCACCCTGCGCGAGTCGCTGCGGTCGCGCGCCGCGGCCGGCATCCTTGTCCGCGTCATGGCCCGGCGCGGCAGCGAGGACGTCTTCCCCCTCGACGGCATCGACGGCGTCCAGGTGCGCTACGGCGACCTGCCGACGTTCTACCAGGCCGTCCTCGTGGACTCGCGCGAGATCGCCTTGTTCGTCTCCGCCGGCAAGGGCATCTCCGGCTCGGAGGAGACGGTCCTCTGGCTCAACTCGTCCGACGTCGTGCTGGCGCAGCAGGCGCTCTTCGACAAGGCCTGGCTGCAGGCGCTCTCCAACGACGACCTCGCCGAAGGCAAGGCGCCGCGCCAGGTCCAGGTGCTGCGCGGCCGCTGGGTCCGCGGTGCCCGCCTGAAGGAGATGGTGCAGGGCGCCAAGGAGTCCATCGCCATCCGCGCCCCCGCCGGCGAGCCGCAGCGCTGGAAACGGCAGGGCATCCTCGCCGCCCTCACGGCCAAGGCCTCCGAGGGGGTCTCCGTCTCGCTCCATCTCCCAGCCGACGCCCCGGCCGTCCAAGGCGCCACGATCGTCACGTCACCGCAGACCGGCACGAGCCTCGTCGCCGTCGTGGACGGCACCGAAGTGCTCCTGGCGTTGGGCGCCGGCGACGACCCGCAAGCCGCCCACGACGAGGGCGAGTGGTCCGTCTGGTCCACGCACCCCGACCTCGCCGACCTCGTGGCCGACACCTGGGAAGCGCTGTTGAAGCCGGCACGCCGCGCCTGACGCGCATTGCTGGTTTTGCTGAAGCGATCTGTGCCCAGCCTTGCGTGGCCCAGACATGCTAGCGAGAGGGGAAGTGGGTTCGGTCGATGAAGTGGCCGCCGCCGTCGGACTGCAGGAACCCGTTGGCGCGGCAGTTGTTACGAAAGACCCGCATCGGGCCAACGATTCAAGCCGTTCTTGACGGGAAGGTCGTGCCGTTGTCCGTCCCGGCCCGACAGCCCAGGCAACATCTCGCGAACCGTTGAATCGACGTTGCAGGCGCCCACCCCGCCTGGAACGGTGACCCGATGAGCCCTTCCATGATCCCCGCCGACCCCACCTCCGTCCGCGCCCCCGTCCACGAGGGCCGCCCCAAGGGCGACCGCCAGCGCCAGCTCCTGCTCGCCCTTGTCGCAGCCAACCCCGGCGTCCACATCCTGCGCGCAGCGGCCCTCCTCGGCCTCAACTGGAACACCTGCCTGCACCACGTCCGCCGCCTCGAAGGCGCCGGCACGGTGACGGTGCGCAAGGTGAACGGCCGCGTCTGCCTGTTCGACCGCAAGGCCGGTGCCGCCTCGAACCGCATCGGCAACCTGCTCCTGCGCGACGAGCGCAACGTGAACCTCGCCAAGCTCCTGATCGGCTCGCCCGGCGTCAACCAGAAGAGCCTTGCGGGCCACATGGGTGTTGCCGCGTCCGTCGTCCACTACCGCCTCGTCCGCCTCGAGGAGGCCGGCCTCATCCAACGCGTGAACCGCGGCCGCGAGGTCTGCGTCTTCCCGACCGAGTCCCTGGAGGCGGCGTTCCGCGCCACCCAGGTCCCCGGCCCCCTCATGCCGGCCACCCCCGAAGTCGAGCCTGAGGCCTTGGCCGAGACCGTTCCCGACCTCGCGGCGACGGCGCCGGGCCTTCTCGCGGCCGCGGCCCTGCCGACCCCGTTCGACGTGGACGCCCCCGTCGCAAGCCCATAGTCTCCCAGGGTCGCCGTGTCCAACCCCCCGGCCGCGGCGACCCGACCAACTCCTCGCTTAGGCCCGCGCAGCGAGCCAGCCGTCCACGCCGTCGAGGACGTACTGCACGGCGAAGGCCACCGTGAGGAGGCCCATGATGCGCGTGATGACGCGGCGGCCGTTCTGGCCGATGACGTGGCTCGCCCGCGCCGCCGCGAGCAGGACGAGAAGGGACCCGACCATCGTGGCGACGATGGCGGCTGCAAGTGTGGCGGCCCCCGTGACCGTCCCCGACTGGGTGCCGAGCAGGATGACCAGGCTGATGGCGCCCGGCCCGGCAAGCATGGGCAAGCCGAGCGGGACGAGGCTCGGGTCGTGCGCCACAGGCCGGTCGGGGTGGAGGCCGCCCGTCGTGACGGCGAGCTCGGCCTGCGGCACCTCCTCGCCTTCCTTCAGCATGTTGAGGCCGATCAAGGCCAGCAGGATGCCGCCCGCCGTCCGCAGGCTATA
>JBHEMF010000124.1:0-5441 GCA_046352665.1 Thermoplasmatota archaeon | reverse complement strand
GGCCAGGGCCATGCCTGCCGCGCCAACGAGGCGACGGCCCCTCGTCCTGTCGCCGGTGAACCCGCTCGGGGCGGCGACCACGATCTGGTTCACGAGCTACAAGGCCGACGGCACCCACCGCTGGACGACACCCTGGCCAGTGGAGCCGAACGTGGACAGGCCGTGGGTCCGCGCGGGAGCCGAGAACCAGGTCTTCATCGGCTTCAACACTGGCTCCGCCACCGACTTCTACGCGAGCACGGACGGCGGCCGCACCTGGGACGGCAACGTGATCCCGCCGCACCAGTTCCCATGCCCGCTTGGCAACCTCGGCCAGGGCGGCAACCGGTCGGAGCTCTACGTCGTGGCGCCCTGCGTCTCCGGCAATGCGATCGACTCCCTCAAGCTCTGGACGAGCCACGACTCGGGCAAGACCTGGGACGAGGGCGAGAAGGTGCCGATGCCCGACCTGCCGTTCAAGAAGTCGGATGGCCCGGGCCTGGAGCTCATGAACCCGCCCGTGGGCGACGCCGCCGGCAACCTCTACGTCCCCTTCACGCACGCCTTGGACGCAAAGAACCAGCAGTCGGCCGTCTTCGTGGCCCGCCGCGCCACCGACGGCACGTGGACGCAGACGCAGGTCTCGACCGCCGGCCTCGTGCACCTGCCCTGGGGCGCCGCAGCCAACACTGGGCAGGCGGCCTTCGCGTGGTACCAGTCGGACGGGACCGCGGACAACGAGACGAAGGCGGCGTGGCGGCTCATGTCCGCGGCGAGCGTCGATGCCGACGGCGCGACACCGCACTACCAGACGACGGTGGCCGACCCGGCGGTGCTGTGGAACGGCACGTTCGGCCGCAGCCTCGGCGACTTCATCGAGTCGGACTTCACTCCGGACGGCCGCTTCGTCGTGGTGTACGCCCACCGCGCGCCTCCGACGTCGGTCGCGGGGCAGGCCATGTCCGGCAAGCTCACGATCCGTTTCGTCTCGAGCGACGGCATGCTCGACCTGGCACCGCTCAAGTTCCTGAACGGGCCGCATCCGGTGAAGTGACGCGCCCCACCGGGTGCCGGCTCGCGAAGCATCCTCCATGTTCAACCTGCTACACGAACTAGCGCCCGGTTCCTGCAGTCCGACGACGGCGTCGACTACTTCGACCGAACCCGCTTCCAATTCTTGGCATCGGATTTCCAGGACGGCGGGCACGCCGTGGCCGGGCGCAGCCGGCCCGGCGCGGTGTGGCAGCCGAACCGCCGAGCAAGGCGGGCGGCGGGCGCCGTCCACGAAACGAAGAAACCACCGGCACCGATTGCACCGAACGACTCGGTGAAATCGGAGAAATCGGTGGTTGCGCTCGTGCGCTATCGACTTGTTTCCATTTGCGGCATCCTTCCCCGCGGCCGTCGCCATCGCGTAGCACCAATTGCGTGGCGCTTTGCTCGGATTGCCACCTCGCCTCGCCCTTCGCTGAGGCTCGGGCTTCGTGCTCGCCCCGGCGGGAAGGACACGCGCAGCTGCCTCGTACCTACGCAAATTCAGGGCCACCTGCAGCAAGCCGCCGCCGTCGTCGGAACGGGCGTGGCCCTAGTGGAAGACGTCGCAGGCCCACGTCGTTTCGGTGCAATCGGTGGTTCCGATGCCGCGGGACCAAACATCGGGATCGCATATCCCCGAGTCGTACTACTAGCCCCGGCCTCTCACACGCGAGCGATCGCATGCCTACGGTGCTAGCGCCACGTCGAGTAGCGTTCCATGATGTTGAGGATCTTCTGCTGGGTCGGCGCGTCGACGACCTTCTCCTTCACCTTGTCGTTGAGCCACACCTTGGCCTCCAGGAGGGAGTCGCGCGAGCCCTTCGCCCACAGCGTCTGGATGAGGGAGCTCTGCATCTCGACCGGCACGGAGCTGGTCTTCAGGAGATCCTCGCAGTCGTAGCGGAAGTAGTTGGCGCGCCGCTGGTCCAGCATGCGCTCGCGCTGCTTCGACTCGCGCGTGTTGCGGTTGGCCTGGTTGTGCTTCGGCGCCCGCGGGACTCCCTTCAGGTTGGGGACTCGGGGTGCGCGAAGGCGGCGTGCCACGGTTGGCCGTGAGGCTTGCGCGTAGAAAAGGGGCGCGGCCAAGGAAGGTCGTCTTTTTTTCGGGCGTGCCACGCGTCGATGGCCCACTGAAGACACTGAACACACTGAACGGCAGGTTTGCCTTTTCGACCACGACCGTGCGGTTCACTGTTTCAGCAGACCGTCGAAAGGCTGCGAAAACGTGCATGCCATGGTTTCAGTGGGTTCAGTGGGTTCAGTGGGCAGCCTCGGCGGGCGCAGCTTCACGTCTGGCACGGGATCTCGGCCAACACTTCCGTCACGGTCTCCAGCGGCCCCATGTACCGGATGGCCTTCAGCCGGTTGCCGCGCACGTGCAGGCGGCCCGAAAGGACGGCGCGCTTTTCGGTGAGCTCGCCGCGCTGGATGGCAGCGAAGACCTCGTACGGCCCCGTGATGGTGAACGTGGCCGCTGGCAGCTTGGCGAACGCCTCGTCGCCGTCGTGGCCCATGCTGGCGTCCGCGAGTGCCCCGGCGTCGAAGGAGGCGTAGAGCCAGTCGTAGCGGCGGCCGGCGGCGCCGGTGACACGCGTCAACACCGAGACGGAGATGCCCTGCACGGCCTCGCGCACGCGCGGGTCGCTGCGGAGCGCCTCGAGCGCCTTCCGCCCCCACTCCGGACCCAGGTACGGCACCGTCAACGCCGGGGGCCAGGTGCCGCACGTTTAGAGGCTCTGCCCCGTCCCGAAAGGGTGCCTGCCCCCGCTTCGCACGGAAGAACCGCCGAACACGCCGAAGACGCCGAACGTACATCTTCTGTCGGCGTGGTCGGCGTCGTCGGCGGTCCTGCCAGGCGAGAATCCCAGGGCATCCCACGGCGAAAGTACGCTCACCCTCACCGTCTTCTTATTATGGCCGGGGCAGGTAAGTCGCAACCATGAGCGGCCAGATCGCCACCGTCACCGACGCCGACTTCCAGAAGTTCACCACCCAGCAGGGCGTCGTCCTCATCGACTTCTGGGCCCCCTGGTGCGGCCCGTGCCGCCGTGTCGCCCCCGTGATCGAGGCGCTCTCCACGGAGATGCCGAACGTCCACTTCGGCAAGCTCAACACCGACGAGAACCAGATGACGGCCGTGAAGAACGGTGTGATGTCCATCCCCACACTCATGATCTACAAGAACGGCCAGAAGGTCGATCAGGTCGTGGGCGCCGTGCCGAAGGAGATGCTGGTCTCCTCGTTGAAGAAGCACCTCTAGGCCCCCAGAGCGCCTATAAGCGGCCCCTTCGTCGCGAAAGCGTGCCGAGGTTCGCCCGGGGTGCATTGCCCTGGCTCGTGGCCCCCCTGCTGGCGACGGTCGCCCTCGCGGCGGCAGCGGCCCTCCTAGGCGGCCTCGCCGGCATCGTCCTGTACGTCCTTGCAGGCGTCGCGGCCTTCGTGTTCCTGTTCTTCCTGCAGTTCTTCCGCGACCCCGACCGCCCCGTCGCCGCAGGTGTCGCCTCGCCCGCCGACGGCAAGGTCGTGCGCATCGACCAGGTGGACGACGCCGACCTCGGGCGCGTCGAGCGCCTTGCCATATTCATGTCGCCCAAGGACGTGCACGTGAACCGCTTCCCCCTCGACGGCACGGTCGTCTCGGTGCGGCACGTCCCCGGCGGCCACATCCCGGCCTTCGACAAGGACGCGCACACCAACGAGCGCGTCGAGACGATCCTCGACACCGAGTTGGGCCGCGTGAAGGTCATCCAGATCGCGGGGACGGTGGCGCGCCGCATCGTCCCCTACATATCGGGCGGCGAGACGGCCCGGAAGGGCGACCGGTTCGGGCTCATCCGGCTGGGCTCGCGCTGCGACCTCCTCGTCGCTCCCGGAACGGTCGCATGGTCCGTCGGGCTCGGGACCCAGGTCTATGGCGGCAAGACGAGCATCGGGACGAGTGTTGCCCCGCCCCGTTCCGCCCGCGCCACGGCGAAGCGGCCCAAGGGAGGCAAGAAGTGACCGCCACGGCGCCGAGCCGGCTGCGGCAGTACTTCGACGCCGCCGTGCGCGACGAATGGGACGGCCTCGAGCGCATCAACAAGGACCTGCGCCTCGCGGACCTCTTCACCCTCATCAACGCCCTCATGGGGCTCGCGGCGCTCCTCATCACAGCCCGCTTCGGCGCCGCCGGTGTCCGTGTCGCCATCGAGCTCGTCCTGGCCGGTGTGATCATGGACGGCGTCGATGGAGCCGTGGCGCGGCTGGGCAAGGGCAACGGGCCCCTCGGCGCGGTCCTCGACACGCTCGCCGACACGCTCACGTTCGTCACGACCTCCACGTGTGTCGCTTTCATCGCCATCCTCCAGGCGTATCCCGGACTCGCCGCAATGAAGATGGCGCTCCTTGGCATCCCGCTCGCCTTCTACGCCGTGTGCGGACTCCTGCGCCTTGCCCGCTTCGAGTCCCTGCGCGACGACGGCAAGACGCGACACTACTTCTCCGGCATCCCGACGCCGGCGGCGGCCGTGATGCTCCTTTCCCTCGTCCTGGTCAGCGTCTCGGCTTGGCTCCTGCTCCTGGCCGCCTTCTACCTCGGCGTCCTCATGGTGACACGCGTCCGCTTCCCGAAGCTGCGCGGCTGGCTTGCCGCCGGGTCCGTCGCGATCCTGCTCGCCGTCCTCCTCACGTTCAACAACCCTACGCTGCAGAGGGCCATCGCCTGGAGCCTCCTCGGCTTCATGGCGCTCTACGTCGTGCTCGGGCCGTTCTACGTGCTGGCCCGCTACGGGGCGCCGCTGCCCGAGGCGAGGTAAGGCCATGAGCCCGCTCCCCCGGCCGCCGCCCAGCGCCGAAGGTATGACGGGCATGCCGCAGATGCGGCGGAAGTCCTCCATCCGCACCGCCACCGGGCACGTCCAGGAGCAGTTCCTGGAGCGCGTCCGCGCCGTCGCCGAGGACCCGACCCTCGTCCTTCCCGAAACGGTGGGCGAAGAGCCGGCAGCGCTTGCCCGGCTGCGCCGCACGCTGGAGAAGGCGCTGACCCGGGCGATCCTGACCGGCGAGATCGCGGACGGCGACTTCGTCCAGGCCGCGTGCGACGCGGACGGCGGGATCGTCCTCGCCGCCCAGAGCGCCGGCGCGATGTGCTGGTTCGAGGCCGGGATCACGAAATCGTCCGGCCGCCCCCGCGCCGATCTCCTCTTCGCGCCGGTCGTCGAGGTCGAGCAGTTCGTACGCGTAGCGGTGCTGCTCGTGGTAGTCGATCAGGCCCGGGTACGGCGGCGAGGTGATAACTCCGGCCGGCCGCGACGGCAGCCGGACCGTCCGCGCGTCCGCGTGCAGCACGACGACGCCAGAACCGCCTCGCAGCGGCGCGAACGCGCGCAGGCGGCGGACCGTGTCGGGCGTGTAGGAGGCGAGAAACCGCCACGCCCCCTCGACGGGCC
>JBHEMF010000123.1:0-5472 GCA_046352665.1 Thermoplasmatota archaeon | reverse complement strand
GCTCCAGACACCGCAGGACTACCGCAACCGCACGCAGTCCTTCCTGACCGAGCAGTACTACCTCGCGGACGCCTACTTCTACCGCACCATCCTCCCCAGCCGGAACGAGGAGAACTCGATCATCTTCTGCGGCACCATGGGGATGCTCCGCAAGCGCGCCCTCACGGAGGCCGCCGGCTGGAACGAGACGTGCATCACGGAGGACGCGGAGCTCTCGGTCCGCCTCCTCAACGCGGGCTGGCGCAGCCTCTACATCAACCGCACGTACGGCCGCGGCCTCATCCCCGCCACGTTCGAGGGCTACAAGCGCCAGCACTACCGGTGGGCCTTCGGCGGCGGCCGCATCCTGCGCACGCACGCGCTCCGGCTCCTCTTCGGACGCTTCACGTTCCGGCAGCGCCTCGACTACATGCTCGGCGCCCTCAACTGGTTCGAGGGCGCGTTCCTGCTCGTCCTGTCCGGCTTCGTCCTCTCCGTCGGCCTCGCGGACGCGTCAGGCAACTCCATCGTGACGCACCACTCGCAGGAGATCCTCCTCGTCGGCTTGGTACCGCTCCTCCTGCTCCTGGACGGCCTCACCCGCGTCCACCTCGTCCTGCGCCGCAGCGTCCGCCTCGGCTTCGGCGGCACGCTGCGGATGCTTGCCATGTGGTGGTCCGTGAAGTTCAGCAACACGCGCGCCGCCATGAAAGGGCTCCTCGGCTTCTCCATGGCGTTCCTGCGCACCCGCAAGGACTCCGGCCCGCTCCTCGGCCGCAACGCCTCCGTGCGGCGCGCCCTCCGGCTCACACCGTTCGAGTCGTTCATGTCGCTCCTGCTCATCGGCACGGCACTTGCCGTCACGGTGCACCTCGCCGCCGCCGGTGCCGCCACGGCCGGCGCCTTCACCGCGCGCGTCTTCCTCACGTTCTGGCTCCTCTACTACGGCCTCCTGTTCGCAGCCGCGCCCATCTACGCCTACAAGTCCTTCGTGACCCTGCGCCCCGATTCGGAGGGCCCGGCCCTGGCCGGCGCCCCGGTGCGCAAGGACGACCTCGCCCAGGAAGTGAACGCATGACCGACACACCCAACCCCGCCCGCCCCACCGGCGCCCACCCCGCCGTGCCCGCCCCGACCTCGCTCCGCGCCGCCCTCAAGGCACGCGGCAAGGAGGCGCCCGAGCCCACCGCCACGAAGTCGGTGCACTGGATCCTGCTTGCCGCCATCGTGGTGCTCTCCATCGGCCTCCGCGCCCGCGAGCCCCTGTCGAGCCCCATCATCGGCGCCGAGGACCCGTACCGCCACATGGAGCGTACGTGGGACCTCGTGCAAGGCAAAGGCTTCGCCGAGTACCCGCCCGGCATCAACCTCGTCATGCTGCCGTTCACGTTCCTCGGCGCCGACGCCTTCTACACGGTGTCGCAGTACATGCCGCTCGTCTTCGGCGCCGTGATGGTCGTCGGGATGTTCTTCCTCGGCCGCGCCTACATCCATCCATCGGGGGCGCTCGTCGCAAGTGCCCTCGTGGCGGTGCTGCCGGAGACCATCCGCCGCACGGACCTCCTGTTCCCGACCGCCCTGGACCTCGCCATCCTGCCCTTCCTCTTCCTTGCCATCCTGCGGGTGAGCGAAGGCTCGAAGCGTGCCCTCCTGCCCGCCGGGGCGCTCGCCGGTTTCGTCTTCATCTCGCACCCATGGGTCCTGGCGCTCCTCGTCCCGCCCGTCACGGTCTTCGCGCTCGTGATGGCGTGGCGGTCCCGCCCCGACCTGCGCAAACCGCTCCTGGGTGTCGTCGGGGGCCTCGTCGCGGCCGCCCTGTTTGCCGCCTTCGTGTGGCCGCTCAAAGGGGTGATCGGCAACAACGCCCTGCCGCAGCTTGGCGCCATCCTGTCCGGCCACTACACGGTGCCGCAGTTCGTGGACCTGCCCGCCATGCTCACGATCCCCGCCCTGGTCCTCGCCGCGATCGGCGTCCTCTTCGCCGTGCGCCGCCGCGACCGCTTCAGCCTGCTCGCCCTCCTGTGGACCGGCATGCTGCTGCCCTTGGTCGCAGTGGACTGGCTCGGCATGTGGTACGTGCCGCACCGCACCGTCGCGTACCTCGCCCTCGGCGTCGCCATGCTCGCCGCCATCCCGGTCTCGGAGCTCCTGCACATCCTCAAGGACTCCCGGCCGCAGGCGCAGCCGTCCGCGACGTTCGGCGCCGTCGCCCTGGCCCTCCTTGTCATGACCCCCACGGGGCTCAACGTGGACCCGTGGTACAGGACGTTCACGGCGGCGGAGATGCAGGCCTGGCACGACCTCGGCGCCCGCGGCACGGCCTACCTCGAGGCAGGCTCGTGGGAGGCAAGGACGGGCTACCGCGCCGTGACAGGCCGCGACGCGAACTACTACCCCGACTTCTTCACGGACGAGTTCACGCGCCAGCTCGAGATCCGCAACCATCCCGGCCTGGTCGTCGTCGTGGACTGCCACACGCACACGGAAGGCAACCTGCCCACGGAGTTCCTGTCGGGCTGGAAGGAGATCGGGCACTGGGGCGACCCGTCGTGCCCGAAGGACGCCCAGGGCAACCTCGTGGCGGGTTGGGAGGCTGCGTACGTCCCGTAGCCCGCCATCGAAAGGCATTTGCCCCTCTCTTCCCCTTCGCCGGCGGTCCTCGAGGCCGCACGACCAGGAGTGATACCCATGGTACGGATCGACGACACCAACCTGAAACTGCTGCAACTGCTGCAGCGCAACGGACGCATGACGATGACAGAGCTCGCAGGCGCCGTCGGGCGCTCCGAGTCCACCGTGCGGGAGCGGGTGACCGCCCTCGAGCTTGCCGGCTTCCTGCAAGGCTACCAGGCGCGCGTGGACTGGTCCGCCGTGGGGCTGCCGGCAAGCGCCGTGATCCGCGCCCGCTGCGACATCAACCGCATCCCGGAGGTGGCGAAGCAATTGGCCAACATCCCGCACGTGACGCGCGCCATGCTCCTCACCGGCCCCAAGCCCGTGATGGCGATCCTGCGGGTGCGCGACATCCAGCACCTGCACTCGATCCTGCGCGAGCGCCTCGCCAACGGCATCCTGTCCGACATCGAGGCCGAGGTCGCGATGGAGTCCCTCGTGGAGACGCGCCCTCCCGCAGTCGGCGAGAACATCGTAGCCGAAGGCGCCCCCGGCAACGCGCTGGGCGGACCCAACCTGCCAGCACCCCCGCCCCCCTCCTTCTCCGTCCTACCGAACCCAAGGCAGACCCCATGACCAAGATCCTCCTCGTCGAAGACTCGCCTGGCGACGCCGGCCTCCTCACGGAAGCCCTGCGCGAGACGCCGCAGCCGCCGGAAGTCGTGCGCGCCGCCGACGGCGAGGAGGCATGGGGGCTGGTGAGCCGCTACGTGCGCGGCCCGCCCGGCGACCGGCCAGCCCTCATGGTGCTGGACATCGGTCTGCCGGGCGACACCGGCCTGGACGTGCTGGAGCGCATCCGCCGAGAGGCGCCCGGCGCCGACTGGCCCATGGTGATGCTCACCTCGTCCATGTCGCCCCGCGACGTCGAGCGGGCCCGGCTCGCGCGCGCCGCCGGCTACTTCGCCAAACCGGTCACCCTGGACGGATACCTCCAGCTGGCGCAGGTCCTGCACGAGAAGTATCTCGCGCACGCCGTTCGGGCCAGGCCCGCGTAGGGTTTCGGCACGCCAAGCCGTGGCCGCAACCATCAAGTACTGCTTGGGGGAAGTCCGCGGCATGCGCCTGGCGGTCGCCGTGGCCCTGGCGGCGTTGCTGCTGCCCCTGCCTGCGGCCGCGCCAAGCTCGCCCCTGTTCCTGGGCGCGGAGCTGCATATCCAGGAGCGCGTGGATGCCAAGGCCAACCTGAAAGAGGTGTATCCCCCCTCCACGATGGCGGTGCCGTCGTCGCAAGCGTGCGGGACCGGCTCGAAGGCCGACAACTTCGAGGTGGACACCGGAGATGGAGAGTGGTTCCGCTTCCGCGACGACTCCAGCCAGAAGGGTTGCGGCGAGGCCCGATTCAACTTCACGGTGCCCGCAGGCGCCACGCAAGCCGAGGTCCGCTACACGGCGTCCCGGCAGGTGACGCAGGACGGCCAGGTGAAGAACTTCCAGCTCCCGGTGAACTTCACCCAGGAGGTCCATACCTACGCCCCCGACGGCGGCCTGCGCTCGCGCCACTTCCCCATCGACCCCACGGCCACCAACTGGAACAAGACCGTGTACACGTTCACGGAGGACCTGGAGGGCATGCGCCAATTCAACGTCGGCTGGCTCTTCGAGGACCACAGCCAGGGCTTCAACCTGCCCCAGAACGACCAGGTCCTGAGCCAGACGATCGTCGCCACCGTCGAGGAAGCGACCGTGACCTTCAAGGGCATCCCGCTCGACACGGCGCGGGTGGAGGAGAGCCACGGCGCGGAAGGCAACGGCGTGCAGCGCCAATCCCTCACCGTGACGCTGCCGGTCACACCGCGGCCCGGCTACCGGGTAGGGGTGGCGGTCCGCACCGCCGGCCCCTTGGTCCTCGACTTCGTCACCGACCCGTTGGGTGTCACCCTGCCTGCGCGCTCCGTCATCGTGCAGCCGGACCCCGGCGCCACGTCCTCCACGACCATCCTCGACCCCCTCGCCGTGGCGCGCAACGGCTACGGCGAGTACAAGTTCACGTTCACGGCGGCCGCCCCGCTCTCGGCCGACGCGGCCATGACGGTCTTCGTGGTCCTCATGCTGATCCTGCCGGGCGTGATGGCCGGCCTCTCCATCAGGCAGTGGCTCCAGCTGCGGCGCCAGGCGGGGACGAGCTACCCGCACGTGGCGCAGCAGTACCTCTGGGCCATCCTGGGCGCGCAGGCCGTGTACATCATGGTCCTCGGTTGGGTCCTCGTGACCCAACCTTTCCCGCTCCTTGTGGCCTGGCCCATGGAGTCGCAGGCGGTCCTCCTGCTGGGCATCCTCCTCGCCTGCACGGGCGCCTTCTTCGGCCTCGCGTTCCTCGCCAAAGGCCGCCTCGTCCGCCTCGCCGAGACCGACCTTGCCTCCAAGCGGCGCGCCAACCTGGAGCTGGAGCGCTCCAACCGCGACCTGGAGCAGTTCGCGTACGTCGCAAGCCACGACCTGCAGGAGCCCCTGCGCGCCGTCGCCGGCTACACGCAGCTCCTGCAGCACAGGTACGGCAACCGCCTCGACCCGCAGGCGCAGCAGTACATCCGCAACGCCGTCGAGGGCGCAGACCGCATGCTGGGCCTCATCCACGGCCTGCT
Organism: Thermoplasmatota archaeon; assembly: GCA_046352665.1. Classification (GTDB taxonomy): domain Archaea; phylum Thermoplasmatota; class E2; order JACPAO01; family JAHFTW01; genus JAHFTW01. The sequence goes on along the minus strand of JBHEMF010000123.1, from coordinate 235 downwards.
TGCCTACTCCCGCATCGGCACCGACCACGCGAAGGCCGCCCCCACCGACCTTGCCGTTGCATTGGGCGAAGCCCTCGGCAACCTCGAGATCCCGCTGAAGGAGAGCGGCGGCCGCGTGACGGTGCTGCGCCGCTACGCCCTCGTGAAGGCCCATGTGCACGGCGACCGTATCACCGGTATCTCCTTTGTCGACCGCGACAGCGGCACCATGGTCGAGATCGAGGCGGCGTTGGTG
>JBHEMF010000122.1:0-5524 GCA_046352665.1 Thermoplasmatota archaeon | reverse complement strand
GCCCTCCGACCTCGACAAGGAGGAGTTGCCGGTGTACATCCGCAAGAAGTTCGACGGCGTCGTCGACGACTACTCCATCCGCCTGGGCGACGAGGAGTCGACGGAGGCCGAGTCGCGCGACCGCCTGCTCTACTACGTCTACCGCGACTTCATCGGCGAGGGCCCCATCGACGCCTTCAGCCGCGACCCGATGATCGAGGACATCTCCTGCGACGGCCCCCATGAGCCCATCTTCGTGTACCACCGGCGTCACGAGGCCTTGACCACGACGGTGCGCTTCGCCAACGAGGAGGCGCTGGACTCGTTCGTCATCCGCCTGGCGCAGCGCGCCGGCAAGCACGTCTCCATCGCCGAGCCCATCCTGGACGCCACGATGCGCGACGGCAGCCGCCTGCAGGCGACCCTCGGCCGCGAGGTGACGGACAACGGCTCGACCTTCACGATCCGCAAGTTCCGCGACGTGCCCTTCAGCCCCGTGGACCTCGTGCGCTTCGGCACCATGTCGAGCCAGATGCTGGCGTACCTGTGGATGGTCATCGCGAACCGCCAGTCGGGCATCTATTCCGGCGGTACTGCCTCGGGCAAGACCACGGCCATCAACGCCATCATGCTGTTCATCCCGCCCAGCATGAAGGTCATCACCATCGAGGACACGCGCGAGCTGTCCATCCCGCAGCCCAACTGGATCGCCGGCCTCACGCGCGGCGGCTTCGGCCCCCGCGACAGCCACGGCCGCCAGGCGGGCGAGATCGACATGTTCCAGCTCCTGAAGAACGCGCTCCGGCAACGGCCCGAGTACATCATCGTCGGTGAAGTGCGCGGCGCCGAGGCCTACAACCTGTTCCAGGCGATGGCGACGGGGCACGCCGCGTACGGCACCATGCACGCCGACTCCGTGGACGCCGTCATCCACCGCCTGGAGTCGGACCCCATCAACATCCCGAGAAGCCTGCTCGAGGCCCTGGACGTCGTGGCGGTGCAGATCCAGACCCGTGTGGGCGGCAAGCGCGTGCGGCGCACGAAGCAGATCACGGAGATCGTCGGCCTCGACCCCAACACGCACGAGATCCTCACGAACGAGGTCTTCCGCTGGGAGCCGTCCACGGACCAGTTCATCTTCAGCGGTGTCTCCTATTCGCTGGAGCGCATCGCCGTGGAGACCGGCGTCAACCTGCCCGACGTCCTCGTCGAGATGGACGACCGACGCAAGGTGATCGAGTGGATGGTGGCGCAGGACATCCGCAAGTACCGGACGGTCGCGAGCATCATCGCGGTGTACTTCCATGACAAGGCGAAGGTCATGGACCGGGTGAAGGAGGACCTGCCGTGGCAGGACTGAACACCGTCGATCGCTTCGCCTACACGCTCCTGGGCGCCCGCGCCGCCAAGTCGGGCCGGCTCGAGGGCCTCGACGACGCGCTCAGGAAGGCCCAGATGCCCGTGCGCGCCGAGGCCTACCTGGCCCGCAGTTGGCTCTACGGCGCCATCGGGGCGGTGTCCGGGCTCCTGCTGGGCGTCCTGCTCGTCGCCCTCGCCTCCGTCGTCTTCGAGCTACCGACCGCGGCATGGCTCGTTGTCGCGGCACTCCCGCCCATCGTGGGCTACACGACGTACGTCGCCGTCGCCGCGTCGCCGGCCTCGAAGGCGAAGGCGCGCAAGAAGAACATCGACCAGCGCCTCGCCTACGCCACGAACTACACGGCCGCCATGGCGTCGGCGGGTGTCTTGCCCGCGCACATCTTCCGCAGCCTCGCGAAGCAGGAGATCTACGGCGAGGTCGCCAAGGAGGCGGCCATGATCTTCAAGGACCTCGAGGTGCACGGCAAGGACATCGTGACGGCCTTGCGCCGCGCCATCGACCGCACGCCGAGCGTCAAGTTCCAGGAACTCCTGCAAGGCGCCATCACGACCATCACCTCCGGCGGCGACCTCACGGGCTACTTCCGCAGCAAGGCGGCGCGCTACCAGTGGGAGAACCGCGTGGAGCAGAAGACCTTCATCGAGACCATGGGCCTCATGGCGGAGACGTACGTCACGGCCGCCGTCGCCGGGCCGCTGTTCCTGCTCGTCATGGTGGCCATCATCGTCCTCATGGGTGCCGGCGAGATGTCGCAGATCCAGATGATCGTCTTCCTCCTGCTGCCCGTCATCAACGGCGGTTTCGCCTGGGGCCTCCTAAAGATGATCCCGGAGGTCTAGCGTGGCTCTCACGGACAAGCAGCGCAAACTTGCCCTCGATGGGCTCACGACGCTCGCCATCCTCGCCTTGGTCGCCGTGGTGGGGGCCGGTGTCCTGCCCCAGTACGTCCCGATCTCCACCGCCCTCCAGACGGGCATCCTCGCCGCCGTCACGGCCGTCCTGGCCGGCTGCTCCTTCCTCTTCAACACGATCGACTGGAAGGACCTGCGCGGCAACGAGGGCCCGCGCATCCTGCACCGCGGCCGCGCCGACCTCATCCTCACGATGGTGAGCATCCTCGCCCTGTTCACGGTCGTCGTGATGGTGGTCTTCGAGCTCTTCGCCCTCGTCCTCTACCTCGGGGTCCTCTCCAGCGTCGGCACGGCCGGGGCACAGGTCGCCTCGAACTTCGTCCTCGTCCAGACCATCATCCTGCTCGTCTATCTCCTGGCGCTCCTTGCCCGGCAGGCCAACCCGTCGCGGCACGAGCCGAAGACGTCCTCCCGCATCCTGGCCCTCGTCCTCACGCCGCTTGCCATCGTCACTATGGCGTTCGGGACCCTCCTGGCCTTCGGTGTGGGCACGGCGGCCCTCGGCATCAAGGTCCACCAGGCCGTGTACGTGGTCACCCTGGGCGTCCTCCTGGAATTCATCGCGATGCGCATCCGCCTCGCCCTGCCCGGCCTCTGGTCGCTCTTTGCCAAGGCCATGAAGGAGGCGCGCCGCGCCGAGGAGGAGGCGCAGGTGCAGATCCGCAAGAAGGCGCTGCGGGTCTATGTCGCCGGTTCCGTCTTCGTGGCCCTCAGCATGGCCTTCGTAGGCGCCATGGCGGCGGGGACCATCACGGTGAACGACCCCGCCGTGCTCGGCTCGCTTGCCGTCTTCTACGTGGGCGGCGCCCTCGTCTTCCTCGGCATGGTGGCCGTGCGCATGCTGCAGCACCGCACCGTGCACCGCCGCCCCGGCGTGGAGGGCGACGAGCTCTCCTGGCTCGTCGGGCAGAAACGGCGCAAGCCCGAGGAGATCTTCCGCATCGCGGTGTACGCCTTCACGGGCCTGCTGGCCTTCGTGTTCCTGGTGCTCTGCGTCCTTACCTACCTGGACGAGATGTCCTGGCACAGGAAGTACGCGACCGACCTGTTCATCCTCGCCTTCATGTTCGGTGCCGGCCCCTTCGGCGTCTTCTACAACCGCGAGCGCAAACGCATCGCCGCCATCGACGACAAGTTCCCCGACTTCCTGCGCGACCTTGCCGAGTCGGCGCGCGCCGGCATGACGCTCCCCAAGGCGCTCGTCACGGCGTCGCAGGGCTCCTACGGCGCCCTCAACCCGGAGATCAAGACCATGGCGGCGCAGGTGCAGTGGGGCGTCGAGTTCGGCGAGGCCCTGCGGCGCTTCGCCCAGCGCTGCAACACTCCGCTCATCGACCGAACCGTCGCCCTCGTCGTGGAGGCGCAGCGCGCCGGGGGCTCCATGATCGACGTCCTTACGGCGGCAAGCGACGACGCCCGCGAGATCAAGCAGATCGTCTCCGAGCGCTCGGCGCAGATGAGCATGTACAACGTCGTCATCTACATCGCGTACTTCGTCTTCATCGTCGTCGTCCTCGTGCTGGCGCTGCAGTTCATCCCGGCGTTCAAGGCGGCCGTGGACGCGACCGGCGGCCAGGGGGCACAGGTCGGCGGCATCAACATCCACCAGTTCGACCCCGAGGACTTCTACGCGATCTTCTTCCAGGCGGCCGTCGTGCAGGCCATCGGCGGCGGCCTCGTGGGCGGTGTGCTCACCAAAGGCTCGCCCGTCGCCGGATTCCCGCACATCAGTGTGATGCTCATCTGCGCCTGGCTCGCCTTCCGCCTGCTCGTCGGGTTCGCCACAGGGACCCCGGAGAACGTGGGAGGATGACGGCGGACGACGAGTCGGGCGCCATGGCGGTCCTCGAGGCGATCCTCGTCGCCCTGCTCGTCCTCACGGCGATCCTCTTCGTCTCCAACGTGCAGCGGCCGCTCGTGGGCGCCGAGGCAGGTGGCGTGGACCTCGGCCGCCTCTCCGCGCAGACGCTCGACCTCCTGCAGCGCCAGAACTTCACCGACGTGAACGGCAACGTGCTCTCCTTCGAGGAGTGGGTGAACCATACCCTCGACGGCGACAACGCGACGGCGGCCACGATCGAGGACTACCTGCGCCAAGTGCTGCCCCAGGGCACCGTCCACGCCGTGAGCCTCGCAAACGGGATCGGCGCCCTGCGCCTCGTGCCGTCCACGAGCCCCGGCCTGCCACGCAACGCCCGGGCGTCGGAGGCGCAGTTCCTGCCGCATTGGGGTGCCTTCCGCGGCAACGCGTCGGCCACCGTGAACGCCACCTCGGCCTACCCAGGCCAGATCGTGAGCACAGGCCACCCGGTCCTTGCCAACTTCACGAAGACTTCAGGCTCCCTTGTTCGGTGCATCAAGGCGCCCGACGGCTCCAGTTTCGGCCCCGGCCACGTGCCGTGGACGACGCTCTGGCGCGACGGCTCGGGCCGCATCCCTTCTTGGGCCCCGTATGGGCTCTGGGCCGGCTTCACCGACGTCGACTGCAAGCTGGGGGCCCAGTACGCGCGGGTGGCGCTGCGCGACGGCACGGCGGCGGACTATCCCATCTACGGTGTGCGGCTGGTGGTGTGGTTTGGCGCGTGAGCACCCGCCACGGCGGGAGCGGGGCCGCAAGTCCTTGCGCTCCGACGACGGCGGCCAGATGATGCTCCTGGCCGGCTTCGTCTTCGTGATCGGCCTGCTTGCCGTCTCCGCGATGCTCGCGCGGGTACCGCTTCTTGCCAAGCAGGTGAGCCGCGAGCAGGACCGCGCGCTCGTCTCCGAGGTCTCTCCCCTCGTCGCGGGCGTCGATCGGGCGCTTGCCGACCTCGCGACGGATTTCCGGCCGCGCATCGACGGTACTGCGGCGGCAAGCAACGCGGCCGGCGGCAACGGCACGCGTTTCGACGCGGCGGTCCTGTCGATGCTCGGCCAGTTGCGTTACCAGGAGGCCTCGCGCGGCATGGCGTTGGAATGGCAGTTCACCTGTTCCGGCGGCACGGGCCGCGTCATCTACACCATCACCGACGGCGAGATGCGCGTCGATGCCCAGAGCGCCATCGTGCGCTGCCACACCGCTGGCACTTCCGGGTCCTGGACGCCGGGCGAGCCGTTGCCGCCTGCGGCACCGCCGCCGCAAGCTCGTGCCGGCGCCGCGCCGGGGCGCCGACCCGGTGGCGCCGGTCGCTCAGCGAAACCAGCCCGCCGAGCGCCATCAACACGCCCCCGAGCCAGATCCACGGCACCAGCGGGTTCCAATAGAGGCGCAGCG
>JBHEMF010000121.1:0-5536 GCA_046352665.1 Thermoplasmatota archaeon | reverse complement strand
TGGCCGGGCTCGTCGGGGTAGGTTTCGGCGTTCCGGCGCTTGTCTGTGGAATCGCCGGGGCGAGACAGAAACCAAATGCACCCGCCGTTATCGGCATCGTTTGCGGCTCCGTGCTCATCCTTACCCTGCCGTTTGCGCTCGTTGCCGGAATTGGCAGGCAAGGCGGCACGGTCGGCATCGACGCCGTGCATTCAGGAGCCGGGGCCTGCACCGACCGGCACGTGCGTTACCAGGTGCACGATGTCCACGTAGGCTCCAATTTTACGCATCGCCATACCGACGTCAACGTCACGGTCTGGAACGTTGGCGCCGGAACTTTGCTGCCTTCCATGCTGTTTGTGCATGAGAATGAAAACTGGACGACGCTGGACGTGACGAAGCCCGCCCCGCTGGAATCGGGTTCCTCGGAGAACTTGACTTTCCGCTCCGGAACATATGACCCGCACGTGGTGGTCCGGGCCGATGGCGAACCCCGATCCAATGGGTTGTCAGCAAACTCGATTTGGACGAGCATAGGATTGAAATACTATCTTTGGGACACTGGACCGGTACAGTCCGATTGCAATGTCACGACTGATGGCATGCCGGAGGCCTTCCTCGCATGACCGAAGGCTTCGGCTGGATCGACAAGGACCGCAAAGTCGCCGACCGCGACATGGCGCGCGCCTACGGCCACGCCAAGCGCGAGAAGGCGCAAGGCGGCATCACGGACAAACCGACTCGCTTCATCGACGAGCACAGTTCGGCGTCTTCGGCGTTTTCGGCGGATAGATCCGTAACCGAAACCATACAGGTGGAAGGCAAGTCGTGCACGGTCCGAAAGCTCGGCAACCACGTGGGCGGCCGCATCGTATTCGCCAAGACGGGCCAAGGCGTCATCCTCGACCGCGACCCCGCCACGGACGAGATCGTCGCGACCGTTCCCCGCTCTGGCAAAGCCGACATCGACGCCGCCGTGGAGGCAGCCCGGCGGGCGCAGCCTGCCTGGGCGGCTACACCGCTTGCCGAACGCTGCGCCATCCTCGCCAAGGCCGCCGACCTCATCGAGTCGCGCCTCATGGACCTGGCACGGCTGGAGTCCATCGACACGGGAAAGCCGATCGGGCTCTCGTCGTCGCTCGACGTGCCGCGCGCCGTGTCGAACTTCCGCTTCTTCGCCAAGTTCGCCGCCGCCGAGGAGACGGAACGCCACGCCATGGACGGGCACGACAACTACACGGTCCGCGCCCCCGTCGGCGTCGTGGGTCTCGTGACACCATGGAACCTTCCCATCTACCTCCTCTCATGGAAGACGGCGCCGGCGCTTGCCATGGGCAACGCCGTCGTCGCCAAACCCTCCGAGCTCACACCTCTTACCGCCGATGCACTCGCCTGGATCCTCAAGGAGGCCGGTCTGCCCGACGGCGTGTTCAACCTCGTGCACGGCTACGGCGGGGAGGCGGGGCAGGCCCTCGTCGAGCACCCCGGGGTCCGTGCCATATCGTTCACGGGTGGCACGCTGTCCGGCCGCAAGGTCGCCGCCGCCGCGGCGCCGCACCTCAAGAAGGTCAGCCTGGAGCTGGGAGGCAAGAACCCGACCATCGTCTTCGCGGACTGCGACGTGGAGGCGACCATCGACGGTGTGGTGCGTTCCTCCTTCCTCAACACCGGCCAGATCTGCCTGTGCGGCTCCCGCATCCTCGTGGAGAAAGGCTTCGAGGCCGAATTCACGAGGCGCCTCGTGGAGCGGGCGCGCGGCATGCGCATCGGCGACCCGCTCGACCCCGCAACGGAACTCGGTGCCCTCATCACGCCGGAGCACCGCGCCAAAGTGGAATCCTACTTCGACGTCGCGCGCAGCGAAGGCGGCCGCATCCTCGCCGGAGGCAACCGACCGGCGCTTGCGGGGAAGAACGCGGCCGGCGCCTACCTGGAACCCACGGTCATCACGGGCCTTGGGCAGTCTTCGCGGTGCGTGCAGGAGGAGATCTTCGGGCCCGTCGTCACGATCCAGCCGTTTGCCGACGAGGCAGAGGCGGTGGCGCTCGCGAACGGCGTCAAATACGGCCTCGCCGCAAGCGTCTGGAGCCGCGACGTCGCCAAAGCCCAGCGCGTCGCCGAGGCGCTCGAATCGGGCATGGCGTGGGTGAACTGCTGGCTCGTCCGTGACCTGCGCGTGCCGTTCGGGGGCGTGAAGGAGTCCGGCGTCGGGCGCGAAGGCGGCGGGCACTCGCTGGACTTTTTCTCGGAGCCACGCAACATCTGCGTGAAGCGCTGAATCGGCGGAGGCAACGAATCGCAAACCTCAGATTCATCAGATGGCGCTTGAAGAAGGCCCGGGCCGCCACGCAATGAAGCCCGATTTCCAGGTCCAGCAAGACCTCAGAGGAAATCGTATTTCATTTCCGTTGGATGCCCGGCCACTACCAAAAATTCTCTGAGGAATCTGAGGTTCGGCGGCTGCAGGACCGTCACGCCGAGACGAGCCGGCCCTGCAACTCCACGAGCCGCTCCTTGGCCTGGCCGTCGGGGGCGGCGCGCAGCAGGTCGTCGCAGACGATGCGGGCGTCCTTGCCGCGCCCAAGCTTCTCCAGGGCGAGGGCGAGTTTCCAGCCGGCGTCGACAGTGCCGGCCGCGTCCTTGAGCCTCTGGAAGAGCGCCAACGCTTCCTGGTAGAGCGGCAGGGCCGCGGCGGCGTCGCCGGCGTGCAAAGCGATGTCGCCCTTCTCGTCCAGGATCAAGGCCCAGTGCCGGTCGTCGCCCACCTCCTTGCGCGTGAAGGCCGCGAGGACCTCGTTGTACAAGCGGTGGTAGCCGGCGTCGATGAAGGCGTAGTCGTGCAGGTCGATGTTGGTCTCCACGAGCTCGAGGACCTTGCGCCGTTCGCCGGCGGCCAGGTAGTGATGCATGGCCTCGAGACGGCTCTCCGTCGTGCCCCGCGCCAACGCATGCGCCGCGGCCTTGCCGTGCAGCGCCTTCTTGTCCTGCAGGCGGGCGTAGAAGAAATTCTGCACGACCTCGCCCAAGGCGTGGCCGCCGGGGGCATCGAGGACGAGCATGCGGCGACGCAGGCGGGTGAGCGCCCCCTCGATGCGCTTGCCCGAGAGGGCCGCGATGTCGGCGGCCGAAAACGGCGTGCGGAACAGGCTCGCGTGGGCAAGGACCAGCCGTTCGTCGTCGCCGAGCCGGTCGTCGATCTCCTGCAGCAGCCACGTCTCGAGGTCGCGCTCGGGCTTGTGGTCGAGGAGCTTCTCCAGGTCGCCGGAATCCAGGGCGGCTTGTGCCAGGAGGTTGAGTGCCAGGGGGTGGCCGCCGGCTTCGGAGCGGAGTCGCGGGACGAGGTGGGGCGGCACGGTGACACCGCGACCTTGGAGGAGTGTGGCGGCGTCGGCGTCGGGGAGCCCGGCGAGGCGGAGGATGCGGAGTCCGGGGCGCGACGGGTCGTGGGCGACCCAGTCGCGGGAGCCGACGAGGAGGCGGGCGTTGCGCATGCGGGCCACGGCATCCGAAAGGAACTGCCGCACGGCGGAGTCCTCGGCGCGGTGGGCATCGTCGAGGACGAAGAGCGCGCCGGACGCGTCCATGGCGCGCACCGTCGCCTCGGCGGCTGCGGCCTCGTCGGGTGCCGCCTCCAACCGGTCGAGGAGGGCGCCGTCGCCGTTCGCCCCGAGGAAGAGGGCGACCTGGTTGGCGAGCCACGTCATGGTCTCGACGCCGCGGAACGAGCGCCAGAACACCGGCCGCGCCTGCGTGGAGGCGTGGCGGGCAAGGAGTGTGGTCTTGCCGACGCCCGGCATGCCGAGGACGAGGTGCACCGCGTCGGGGCCGGCCAACTGGGCCAGCTCCTGCGTGCGGCCGACGAATTCGCCGACGTGGGGGATGTTCGACGGCGCAGGCGCGGGACGCGTCGGTTTCGCGGCACCGGCCACCTTGACGTCGATGCCGGAGGCCGCGATGCGGATGGTGAGGGTCGTCGCAGCGAGTCGGTACAGCTTCACGTTCTTGCCGTCGCGGTCGCCTTGGCGTCCCCACGCGGAGGCCACGAGTCCCATGCCTTCGAGGCGGCGCAGGCGGCGGGCCACCTCGCCTTCGGGGTACCCGAGCAGGACGCCGATGCGGCGTGGGTAGGACGCCTCGACCGCGAGGAGCCCCAGGATGGCGCGGTTGGCGCCGTTGGACACGGCCTTGAGGAGGGCCTCGACCACGGCACCTCATTGCCTCCACCCTGTCATAAACCAAGAGGGGCGGTGTGGGGCCCGCCGCCAGACCCAGGATAGTCATAGCCCGCCGGCGGACGAGGGGGCGTGGTCACCTTGCTCACGACACGCACGACCCTTGCAACCCTGGCCCTCCTGGGCCTCGCCGCCGCGGCCGCCACCGGCGACCTCGTCCTCACGTCGGGTTTCACGGGAGCGACGCTGCACATGGAGGGCTCGCGCCAAGGTGCTGCCGCCGCAGGGATCCGGGCCGCGATCGACAACCGGAGCGCCGGCGGCGACGGCGACGGCCTCGTGTCGCATGGCGAGATGGTCCACTTCGTGGTGACCTACCGTTTCGTCTTCGAGGCCACCGTGGAGGCCGCTGTCATGGGCGGCAACCTCACCGTGGACGGCAAGGCCCCGACGCACGTCGAGGTCTCGAACGTGACCCTCGCGGGCGCCGAGGGGACGGTGACGAGCGACCGGCCGGTCACGACCATCCTCGACGCGACCCTCGCCTTCGCGGCGGGCGGCGGGACGCGTCACACGCTGGCAAGCCGCGCCGACCAAGAGGCGGGCGCAGCACAGATGACGGTGCACGCCCCGCCGGGCTATCTCATCGAGTCGGCAACAGGGCTGCCTCGCGACGCAAGCTACGACGAGGCCCACACGGCGGTCACGTACCGCACCGGCGGCACCGACGACCGGACCCTCGTGTTCACGCCGATCCCAACGGAAACGACGAAGGCTGCCCCGGGCGGCCTCCTTGCCGCGGCCGCCTGCGCCATCGCTTTGGCCATGCGCCGCGTCCAAGCCCAGAAATAGGCCCGGCCGGTTGCGAGGACATGGCCCACTGGACGTCCCTGCTGCTCGTCCTCCTGGCTTTGCCCGCGGCGGCGGCGACAACGGCCGACATGACCTTCACGCCAAGCTTTGGCCAGGCGGCGGTGCACGCCGACGGGGAGCTCCGGGACGGCGAGGCCTCGACGCTGCGCTCGTACATCGACCTCGCCGGCAACCGCGACGGCAACGTGACGGAAGCCGAGGCGCAGTCGTTCATGCGGTCGTTCCAGGGCACGATCGGCAGCCAGGTAGGCGAGATCATCACCAAGGCGAACGTGACGCTCGACGCCCGCCCGCCGACCAGTTCCGAGCTGGGTGGCATCGAGGTGCGCGACGCGGCGGGGCCCGTCTCCGGCGGCGGTCCCGTCGCCTTCACGTTCGACATGACGCTCCTCTTCAACGCGACCGCGGCGGGACAGCACACGGTCCGCCTTGCCGGGCGCCCGACGTGGGGCGGCGGCCGACGCAACCACCTCTCGCTCTCGTTGGAGCCGCTCGAGGACCCCGATGTGGCG